>CAXMLS010000639.1:0-1949 GCA_964194235.1 uncultured bacterium
GATGTGTATAAGAGACAGCTCTAAGGGATTATATTGGCCACGAGGGCCCGGAATAATCGCCGTCAAGTAAGCGGCCTGTTTAACATTCAGCAAAGCCGCCGAAGTTTGGAAGTAATGCTGCGAGGCAGCCTCGACCCCGTAAATACCATCACCCCACTCGATGACGTTAAGATAAATTTCCATGATTCTCCGCTTCGAAAGAAATGTTTCCATCTCCATCGCCACAATAATCTCCTCAATTTTTCGCAAAGGGTTCTTAACAGGGGAAAAGAAGAGGTTTTTTGCCAGCTGCTGATCCAGCGTCGACCCCCCCCGCACGAGTCTTCGGGCCTTCCAATCGATTTTGGCCGCTCTCCATATCGCCTTAGGATCGAATCCTGGATGCCTCAAAAATCGAGGATCTTCCTCGCAAACAATCGCTCTACGAATATCCGGCGAAATAGAGTCGTAAGGAACCCAGACCATCTGAGGTCGGAACACTTTACCTCGCGCCGCCACCTCTTGCCTTCGAAGCTCTATCAATGCCGTGGTATCTGGATTCTGCCGCCGCAAACAGATTACTTGGAATAAAATCATGCCTTGATATGCGCCGAAGGTGGTTAATAAGATTCCAAGGAGTAGCACAGGTATTCGAAGGCGAACTCGTGCGCGCAGGCGAGTCGCTATAAGAAACTTGCCAAATACAAGGAATTTCGATGGCTTCAGTTCAAAAAAACTTGGACCGCACACTTTGCCACCCGAATATCGGTGCATTTACTGCACTACTGCGGCCGAAATAGGGGTTTTATAAACCTTGTCAATGCAACAACTTGGGTGCAAAGAAGGACCATTGCTGGGGTAATTTCGGTAAGACTTTGCTTTACTCAGGAACTCGCGTTCCTCCGTTTAACGATCCGCCCCGGAAAAGCCAATCGCGCGGCGAATGGAATAAATTTAATCAGCTCCGGTTCATTTGATTCGCTTCGCCTTAATGCACGGAAACGGTGGTTATTACTAGCGGCGACGAGAGCGCACTGATATTCGAGAGTCATCAGGAACTACCAAAAGGAATTGCAGATGTTCGACTATACTTCGTGAGGGACTTGCAATTTTAAGGGGAGGATAGGCATTAGTCGACTTAGTCTTAAAGTCGCGGCGATAGCAGGTGAGCGATCGCCTGCGGCGTGTTGGTGTCGATACCAGAGGCACTTTTGCGAATCAAGCGTCATAGCAAGAGTAAGACTCAGGCGACCGATGCCGCACAACGGTTTACCCGGAGAGTGGACGGCGTGCTAAGAATTTCTCCCGCAAGTAAGGGCGAGTGGGGTCTCTTGATTGTGGATAGCGCAAGCGGCGAAACACTCTATGAACAGAATTCGACCAAGTATTTTTCGCCGGCTTCGAATATGAAGTTATTTACGACAGCCCTGGCACTCGAAAAACTTGGGCCTGACTATCGATTTCGCACTACGTTGGAAAGCATTGGAGTGATAACGCCACAGGGTGAGTTGACCTCAGACCTGCTTCTTGTCGGTCGAGGCGATCCTAATCTTTCGAATCGCAAACTGCCATTTGATCGGAAAGAGGATTTTGAAGGGCCACCTGAAATTGTACTGGCGGAGCTGGCGGACAAGTTGGTAGCCAAAGGGGTAAAGAACATATCGGGCGATGTAATCGGAGATGACAGCTATTTCCCGCGGGAACCGTATCCCAACGGTTGGGAAGTGGGCGATATCGTCTGGGGATACGGCGCAGCGATCTCAGCGCTCGCGGTAAATGACAACACTGCGATGCTGACGCTGACCTCGGGGCAAAAAGCTGGCGACTCTGTAAAGACGTCTGTGATCCCGCAAACGTCAGACTTTACGGTGGACAGCCGGGTCTCGACGGGTGCCGCGAAGGTGAGAGCACACCTTGTACTTACCCGTGAACCCGGTAAGCACTGGATAGTGGCTGTCTCTTATACACAT
>CAXMLS010000640.1:0-5140 GCA_964194235.1 uncultured bacterium
AGATGTGTATAAGAGACAGTGCTTACGCTATGTAGAGAATTCCTGTAGACGGCGCCAATTTTTAGAGGTTCAAAGGGGTACTAGAACTTACTTAACACGCCGCTTTTTCTGCCGCTTAGCGGGAAATGCCGCCCGTGCGCTGGCAATCAGCCGCGGCATATCCTTGTCCTTCGAAAACACCGCATCGATGCCGGCCGTGCGTGCCGCGCGGTCCACTTCCGGCCCACCATGCGCCGTCAGTACGAAAATTGGAACCGCCGGCCAGCGCGACTTCAAAATTTCTCCGGCTTCCAGGCCGTTCATGATCGGCATAGACAAATCGAGCACGATCAGGTCTGGCAATAATTCTTCCGCCTTGGCAATGGCGTCGAGTCCATTCACTCCTTCGCCAGTCACCGTAAATTCCGGCTCGGCTTCGAAGATCGCTCGCACTGCTTTTCGTACGCTTGAAGAATCATCAACAATCAGAACAGTAGGCACAGTACCACCCGGTGGATTACTCGGTTGAGGAAACCGCCTGCTACAGGGGACAACGCAGCGTACGCTCGGTCTTAATCATACAACACGTCGACTCCCGACAGAGTTGCCGGTGTTTGTGCACCGGCGCGTCTCTTTTTACCCCGCAAACTCTTTTTGCGCGACCTGAGTTTGCAGCTAAAAGAAACTGTCAGCTCGCCGCCTGCTCCAGCCCGAACTCCTTGTGCGTTGCCATCAACGCCTTTTTCACTTCTTGCTCTTCCACAACGAAGGAGATATTGCTCTCCGATGACCCCTGCGCGATGGCGATCAGGTTGATGTTCTCCCGGCCCATCGCCGCGAAGGTCCTTCCGGCCACTCCCGGCGTTCCCCGCATGTTTTCTCCTACCACCGCAACAATCGCGATGTTTTCCACCACGGTGACGTGTTCCACCTTGTGATGCGCCAGATCCTGCGCAAATTCCTTCCGCAGCGCGTGCACCGTTCGCGAAGCGTCGCCCGCCGACACGATGAAACAAATATCGTTTTGCGAAGAAGATTGGGAAATCAATAACACGTTGGCGCGCAGCTCCGCGGTTGTGGAAAATGTCCGCCCCACCACATCCGGCAATCCCACGATTCCCGGCCCGCCCACCGCAATCAGCGCCACATCGCGAATCGCCGTCAACGCTTTGACGCCGCCGCCAATGCTACGGCCTTCGGGAGTTATCTTCGTTCCCGGACGTTCCGGCGCAAAACTATTTCGGATCCACACGGTAATCGCCGCTCGCATCACCGGATTCAGCGTCTTCGGATGCAGGACTTTCGCGCCGAAATAGGCCAGCTCCGCCGCTTCGCGATAGGAAATCACCGGAATGGTGCGCGCCTCCGAAACTAGTCGCGGGTCCGCCGTCAGCACTCCGTCCACGTCGGTCCAGATCACCACTTCGGCGGCATCCATCGCTGCACCCAGGATCGTCGCCGAGTAATCCGATCCACCGCGCCCCAGCGTCGTAAGCTTTCCATCTACCGTCGCACCGATGAACCCAGTCACCACCGGCACAATTCCTTCCGCCAGCAACGGACGCAGCCGCCCCTGTGCTCGTTCCCGTGTCAATTCCATTTGCGGCTCAGCTCCGCCGTGAAATGCGTCGGTCACAATCAATTCCGTCGCTTCGATGGATTGGCTCCGTACTCCCAACTCTTTCAGAGCCTCCGCAACCACTGGCGCCGACAAACGTTCCCCAAGACTCGACACTTCGTCAAGCGTACGCGGCGTCAGTTCACGCAGCAGCGCGGTGCCGTCGAACAATCGCCTGGCCTCGCCCAGAACACCGTCGAGCTTTTTCATCACGCCCCGACGCGCTTCCGCGTTCGTCACCAGGCCTTCCAGCGCGGATGCATGCTGGCGCTGTAGAGCGCCGATCAAAGTGATCCCTTCGCTGGAATCCCCGGTAGCCGCTTTATTCGCCGCGTCGATCAATCGATTCGTCACGCCGCTCATTGCCGACACCACCACCACGCACTGGTTTTCCTTGGCCGCCTTCGCAATAATTTGCGCCGTGCGCGCAATACACGCCGCGTCACCAACGGACGTGCCCCCAAATTTCATTACCTGTAACTGTGAACTCATTCAAATCGCCTCAACCGTATGGACTCCGAACAACGATTAACCATTCCAGGCACGTCCTGAAGATCGCGTTCATCGCAACAAAACATGTTCCCGCAAGTATACGAGAAACAACCCCGCAGTCCGGACTTCAGAGTTGGTTGTGTTGAGGCACCGGCAACCGGATGCTATCCTGCCTCGTATGGCGGACCCTGCTATTTCGACCCCGGAAGCCGCGCCAATTGGGCCTCTCGATCGGTCCCGGCGTCAGCTGGAAGCGCTGCTCGAGGTCAGCGAAGCCATTGCGCAACAGCATGACCTTGCCGCCCTTTTCCACGATTTAGCCAAACGCCTTCATTGGGTCATCGAGTTTGATTTTCTCACCCTGGTGCTCCACGACCCGGTTCGCAACGTGATGCGTTTGCACATTCTGGAAACTCGCGTGCCCACGGAAAAGTACGCCGGGAAAGAGACTCCCATCGAGGGACACCCGGCGGGCTGGGTGTGGCAATCGCAGCAACCTTTCGTGGTCAGCGAGGAGGAAACGCGCTATCCCGTATTTCTGCAGCACCTGCGGGATGCGGGCGTGCATTCACTCGCCATGGTTCCGCTGACCACCGCGCAGCGTCGTCTAGGAGCCATGGGGTTCGGCAGATTAGTGGCGCAGAAAATTACCGACACCGAACTGCAGTTCATGCAGCGCGTGGCCAGCCAGGTCGCGGTCGCCGTGGACAACGCCCTCAATCTGGAAACTTCTCAGGCCTATCAGGAGCAGCTTGCGAGTGAACGGGACCGCCTTCGAGTGCTCCTGGAAATAAACAACGTGCTGGTCACCAGCCGTGAATTACCAGAGCTTTTTCGCGGCATCGTTTCCACCCTGGAGCACGTGATTCACCACGATTACACCAGCCTCGCGCTTCTCGATCCCGTTACCGGAGGGCTTAAAATCCATGCCCTCGATTTTCCGGGCCACCAGGAACTGATCAAACAAGAAGTGACCATCTCTCGCGAACTCTCACCGTCGGGAGATGCCATTTCCAGCGGCAAGCCGCTTTGCGTACGCGGTGCCGACCTGGATCGCTATCCCAGCGAGGTAATGCTGCTGCTGCGCAAAGACGGCATTCAAACCATCTGCTGCATTCCGCTCACCACGCAGGGGCGCACCTTTGGCACCCTCAACGTCGCCAGCCGCCGGCTGGAAGCCTTCCCTGGCCGCGACATCGAACTGCTTCAGCAGGTCGCTGCACAAATCGCCATTGCCGTGGAAAATGCTCTCGCCTTCAAGCAAATTGATCTCCTCAAGGACAAGCTCTCCGAAGAAAAGCTATATCTTGAAGAAGAAATCCGCAGCGAATTTAATTTCGAGGAAATTATCGGCGATGCTCCCTCGCTGAAACGCGCACTGGCACAGGTGGAGCTCGTTGCTCCTGCCGATACTGCCGTGATTATTCTTGGCGAAACCGGAACCGGTAAAGAGCTTATCGCCCGCGCAATTCACAACCTCAGCCCGCGCCGCGAGCGCACCTTCGTGAAAATAAATTGCGCCGCCATTCCCAGTGGCTTGCTGGAATCCGAGCTTTTCGGCCACGAGCGCGGCGCTTTTACCGGCGCATTGAATCAGAAAATTGGACGCTTTGAGCTTGCCGACCATGGCACGCTCTTTCTCGATGAGGTCGGCGATCTTCCGCTCGACCTTCAGCCCAAGCTTCTGCGCGTTTTGCAGGAACAGGAATTTGAACGCCTCGGCAGCAATCGCACCATACACGTGGACGTCAGAATAGTCGCCGCAACGAATCAGGATCTCAGTAAGCAGGTTGCTGAGCGCACTTTTCGCAGCGATTTGTATTACCGCTTGAATGTTTTCCCCATCCAGATTCCCGCTTTGCGCGAACGCCGCGAAGACGTTCCGTTGCTGGTTCGCTATTTCGTGCAAAAATTCAGCCGCCGGCTGAATAAGACTGTGGAGTACGTGCCTGCCGAAGCGATGAATGCTCTCGCCAGTTATTCATGGCCTGGCAACGTCCGCGAGCTTGAGAATTTTATCGAGCGAGCAGTACTGCTTTCGCCGGGCAAGGAGTTGCGCGTCCCGGTGTCCGAACTACTGAATGATTCGGGCCAAGCGTCGCCGGCATTCGTTTCAGCGCGGACCACGGCGGGAAATTCTTCCTTCAGTATCGCCGCCGATCCCAATTCATCTTCGAACGACGGCCCGAATGAAAACGGCGTTTCGACGCTTGAAGAAGCCGAACGCGCTCATATCCTCCGCGCTCTGCAACAAACGCAATGGCGCATCGGTGGTCCTAAAGGTGCCGCCGCTCTTTTGGACATGAAGCGCACCACTCTGCAGGCGCGCATGCGCAAACTGAATATTCGGCGCCCCGTTTAGCCGCGCGTATGGGAATAGAAATCGGCAAATTCACATAATTTGCGAGAGCGACAATCGGCGCAGCACCGACTACAATTGTTTCGGTGCTCTGCAGGATTGTTGCAATAAATTCCGCCAGTAGCTTTCGGTGGTAGAGGAGATTTCGACTCATGAAGCGTGCGCTAATCACCGGTATCACCGGGCAGGACGGCTCTTACCTAGCCGAACTGCTGCTCTCCAAAGGTTATGAAGTTCACGGAATTATCCGCCGGTCCAGCACCTTTAATACCCAGCGCATCGATCACATCTATCAGGACCCCAACGAGCCTAACGCGCGTCTGTTTCTGCATCACGGCGATTTATCCAGCACCGAATGGATCCTCAGCCTGATTTACAGTCTCGCCCCCGATGAGCTTTATCATCTCGCCGCGCAAAGCCATGTCCGTGTCAGCTTTGATGTGCCCGAATACACCGGTGACATCACCGGTCTCGGTACCATGCGCCTGCTCGAAGCCGTTCGCCGCAGCGGCTGCAAAACACGTTTTTATCAGGCGTCCAGTTCGGAGATGTTTGGCTCCGCGCCTCCTCCGCAAAATGAATCTACTGTCTTTCAGCCGCGCAGCCCGTACGCCGCGGCAAAAATATACGCGTATTGGATGACCAAAATTTATCGCGAAGGCTATGGTATGCACCTGTCTCTTATACACATC
>CAXMLS010000641.1:0-2930 GCA_964194235.1 uncultured bacterium
CCTGCCGCATCAGCAAAGGAAGCACGGCGAAAATTGTCGCGGAAATATCGGCGCCGCCGCGCATAAAACCAAACGCCGAACCTGCGCAGACTTCGCAGCCAAAATCGTCACCTACCGAAGCTTCACCTGACGCCCGACCCTAGTCGATGGGCGTACTCACTAAAATTATTTTTATTGCCGCGTTGATTCTTTGTTTCAGCGGATGGATTTCTCCGCCCGTGGCGCTGGCGGCGGGAATTGTTTTTGGTCTGAGCGTTGCGCACCCGTACCCGGAATTCAGCCGCAGCGTCGCGCGAATGCTGCTGCAGGCTTCGGTTGTGGCGCTGGGCTTTGGTATGAATCTGCACGACGTGGTGAAAGCCGGACGCAGCGGGTTCGTGTACACGGCACTGGGAATTTCGTTCTCAATGATTGCCGGGCTGGCGCTCGGCAAAGTGCTGCGCATCGGCGGCAACGCGTCGTACCTGATTACTACTGGCACCGCGATTTGCGGGGGCAGTGCGATTGCGGCCATTGGACCGATCCTGCGCGCCGATGATGAAGAAATGGCGGTGTCGCTCGGCACAGTTTTTATTTTGAACTCGGTTGCGTTGCTTACGTTTCCGGCCATCGGAAACGCGTTTCATTTGACGCAATCGCAATTTGGTTTGTGGGCGGCGCTGGCGATTCATGATACGAGTTCGGTGGTGGGCGCGGCGGCCAAGTATGGAAAAGAGGCGCTGGTGATCGGCACCACAGTGAAACTGGCGCGCGCGTTGTGGATCGTGCCGCTGGCGCTGGCGACCGCCTCAGTAAAGCGCAGCAAAACGAGAGTGCCGCTGCCGTGGTTTATTTTGTTGTTCTGCCTGGCGGCGGTGGTGAACACGTACGTGACGGCGTTCTCTCATTTCGACCAGATGGCGTTTAACGCAGGAAGACTGGGCCTCACCGCTACGCTGTTTTTGATTGGCACCGGGATATCGGTGGCGACACTAAAAAGTGTTGGTTGGCGACCCCTTTTGCAGGGCGTGCTGCTGTGGGTAACGGTGGCGTCGGTAACGTTATACCTGATTCGAGTGGGACTAATCTCGTTCTGAAGTTTTATTGCCATTATATGGGCAAATACTCACAGCCCTTTAATTGGCACTTGCCCAAATACTGGCGTTACTTTCTTGGCTCCTCGTAGCATAATCCAAGTAAGTAACCTCCATTCAATTACTTGCATATTAATGGTTATTCACGGAAGTTGGTGTTCCGCTTGCATCTTTACCCGTTTACGGACACACGATGCTTCGAATTACAACAGAACACAAACCGGGAAAGTTGAGCCTGACTGTTGAGGGCAAACTTGCCGGACCGTGGGTCGCAGCGCTGGAGCAGAGCTGGCGGGAGCTTAAGAGCGCGGCTTCCGGCGAAAAGCTTTGCGTAAATCTTTGCGGCGTCAGCTTTATAGATGCGGCCGGGAAAGCGCTGTTGAAAGAGATCTACCGGCTAGGCGGCAAGCTGATCGCGGAAGGCTGTTTGAACCAGGCGATCGTGCGAGAAATTTCCTCCGATAAAAAAGATAAGAACGAGGAAGACAGTCGTCCAACGAAAAAGGTTCCGATCATTTTTTATGTATTGTTTTTTGGGCTTTCCCTGGCGAGTGCCGGATCGGTTCGCGCACAAACGTCCGATCGGGGTGGCGCGCTTCCGTCAAATGCGCCCACACAAGTATTGCGGCTTACGTTGGATCAGGCCGTCGCGCTGGCGCTAAAGCAAAACACGACCGCACAGATCGCGGTGATTCAAGCCGCGGAAAGCGTGCAAGACAAAAACATCGCGCGTGCGGAACTGCTGCCGCAGGCGCAGCTTGCCGCCAGCGATTCGATTCGGCGTTCCAATCTGGAAGCCAGCTTTGGGCGACCGTTTCCGGGATTTCCGCAACACATTGGTCCGTTCCAGGTATTTCAGGCGGGGCCATCGTTTTCCGCGCCGATTTTCGATTTGACGCTGTGGCGGCGTTATCAAGCCGCGCGAGACATTGCGAACGCGACGAAAGCGACGAGTCTTTCCACGCGCGAACAGGTGGTGCTGCTGGTGGTGTCGCAATATATCGGGACGCTGCGCGCCATCGCCACGGTGGAGGCTGCGAGCTCACGAGTGGAACTCGCGCAAGCGCTCTATAACCAAGCCGCGGACGTGCAGAAAGAAGGCGTGGGCACGGGCATCGACACGCTGCGCGCGAACGTGGAATTGCAAAACGAGAAGCAGCGGTTGATCGTGGCGCAAACCGACCGCGAGACTTCGCTGTTCGCCTTGAGCCGGCTTCTGAATCTGGATCCGCGCCAGACGATTGAGTTGGCGGACTCACTATCCTATTTTGAAACGCCGCAACCCGAAGTGGAGCAGAGCATCGAGCAAGCGCTTGCCGGGCGGCAAGAATGGAAATCGCTCGACAGCCAGATCGCGGCGGCGCAAGCGCAGAAAAAACAGGCCTGGGATGCGCGGCTGCCGGCCGTTCGCGTGGACGGCGACTGGGCTTATCAAGGCACGCGATTGAATAACGGGATTCCAACTTACAACTACGAAGTAGCGCTAAGCATGCCGCTGTTCACCGGCGGCCGTATCCACGCCGAAACGACGCGCGCCGATCTGGAAATACGCAGACTGCAGGAGCAGCAAGCGGACTTGCGGAATCAGATCGGACTGGACGTAAAAACCGCGCTGATCAATTTGACGTCAGCGCGGAATGAAGTGCAGGTAGCAAATCTTGGCGTGCAGTTGTCGAAGGAAGAAGTGGATCAAGCGCGCGACCGCTTCCGCGCGGGAGTGGCGAACAACATTGAAGTGATTCAAGCGCAGGATTCGCTGGCACGCGCGAACGATAACCAGATCGCGGCGCTGTACCGCTTCAACCAGGCGCGCGCGGATTTGGCGCGGTCGGTGGGTCAGATGGAACGAATCTATTC
>CAXMLS010000642.1:0-3792 GCA_964194235.1 uncultured bacterium
GCTTCACGGGCGGCGCGCGATCGGCTGGCGGTGTTCTCGGCGCGCGCGTAAAACTTGAAGAAACGGGTGCAGCGGAATCCGTACTTTTCGGTGAACGGGGCGCGCGAGCAGTCGTTTCCGTGGCGCCGGACGCGCTGTCCGGTGTCCTGGAGAGTGCTAGAAAATATGGCGTGGCCGCGCGCCAGATTGGCCGTGTTACCGGTGACGGCATTTTCAGCATCCAATTCAATGGAAGTGCCATAATCGAAGAGTCCGTGGAAGCGCTCCGCGAACCATGGGCCGATTCGCTGGAACGCTCGCTCCAACAAAGACCATGACGCGAAAGCTTGCTTACGCCGACGATCACTTTCACGACGAGTGTGGTGTATTCGGCGTGTTCGGCCATCCCGAGGCTGCGAATCTTACGTATCTGGGTCTGTACGCGCTGCAGCATCGCGGGCAAGAATCGGCGGGAATTGTTTCGAGCGACGGCCACGAGCTGCATCTGCATCGCGCGATGGGCGAGGTTGAGGAAATTTTTCAGCCGCAGATGCTGGCAAAACTCCCGGGCACCGCGGCCATCGGGCACGCGCGCTATTCCACGGCGGGCGACAAAGCGCTGCTGAACGCGCAGCCGATCATGATCGATTGCAACAAGGGCAAAGTCGCTCTTGGCCACAACGGAAATCTTACAAATGCGGCGGAGTGGCGGCGCAAGCTCGAACATCGCGGCTCGATTTTTCAGAGCAACAGCGATACCGAAGTGATTGTTCATCTGATTGCACGATCGCAGGCGCGCAACTTGTCCGGCGCCATCGGGGATGCGTTGAATCAGCTGGAAGGCGCGTATTCGCTTTTGTTGCTGACGACGGATGAACTTTATGCGGTGCGCGATCCTCGCGGGTTTCGTCCGCTGGTGCTGGGCAAGCTACCCGCTACGGAAATTGCCGGCGAGGCGTGGATGGTCGCTTCCGAAACGTGCGCTTTTGATTTGCTGAACGCGCAATATATTCGCGAAGTAGAACCCGGCGAAATGGTGCGCATCTCCAAATGCGGAATCGAATCGATCCGTTTTGCGCCCGCCAAGCAGCAACAACATTGCGTCTTCGAACACGTCTATTTCTCGCGGCCCGACAGCATTATTTTTGGGCGCTCGGTGAATGAAAGCCGCGAAGCGCTGGGCCGGCGCCTGGCGCAGGAGCACCCCGCGGACGCGGACATTGTGGTTCCAGTTCCCGATTCCGGCGTGCCCGCCGCCGTGGGATTCGCGCTCGAATCGAAAATTCCATTTCGCATGGGATTGATACGCAATCACTACATCGGTCGAACGTTTATTGAGCCCTCGCAGGCGATTCGAAACTTCGGCGTGAAATTAAAATTAAATCCGGTGCGCGGATTGATGGAAGGCAAGCGCGTAGTGCTGGTGGACGATTCCATCGTGCGCGGCACCACGAGCCGGAAAATCGTGCGCATGGTGCGCGAAGCGGGCGCGAAAGAAGTGCATGTGCGCATCAGTTGCCCGCCGACGATTTCGCCGTGCTATTACGGAGTGGATACGCCGACGCGCGAAGAATTGATAGCGTCTTCCAATTCGCCGGAACAGATCCGGAAATATCTGGGCGCGGATTCGCTGGGCTACGTGTCTATGGGCGGATTGCGCGAGGCCGTGGACGATAAAGAAGGCAAATTCTGTACATCGTGTTATACCGGAATATACCCGACTGATCTGGTGCAACTGGAAGTTCGGGCCGGCAGCGGCAACGGAGTTGCCGGCAACTTGAATGGAAATTCCGCCGACGAACTGCCGGTAGAAAGGCCCGTGGTGGTGGAACGTGAAGGCTGAAAAAAAGAAAAAAGTAGAGGAAGCGCGTGTGCCGGTCGGCACAAAAATTCAGCGCGAAATTATTGCGTGGTTCTGGGTAGGCCTGGCGTTTTTGCTGATCAATGGAACGATCGGCCAGGCGCGCGTGATTCCATCTGGCTCGATGGAAAACACACTGCTGATCGGGGACCATCTGATCATGAGCCGCGTCGGCTACGACGCTGGTGTGCCGTTCACGAGCTGGCACATGCCGCTATGGCGAAATCCGAAGCGCCAGCAGGTGGTGATTTTCAAACCGCCCTTCGCGCCGGATACGCCGGATTATGTGAAGCGCGTGATTGGTTTGCCGGGCGACAGCATCGACATTCACGACGGTGCCGTGTGGATCAACGGACAAAAGCTCAACGAAAAATATACCAACGGGACTAGCGAGCCGTACGAACTGCACACGCCGTACAAGGTTCCGGACGATTGTTATTTTGTGATGGGCGACAATCGTGGGAATTCGTACGACAGCCGGTTCTGGGGATGCGTGCCGCGCAAGGATATTATCGGCACGCCGGTGATGATTTATATGTCGCTGGATGCGCCGTCAGATGCGTGGGAGCCGGGACAGATTCGTGAACGGTTTTTTGCGTACGCGAACGCGATTTTGCATCCGGGCACGGTGCGCTGGAGAAGATTGTTTCATACGTTTTAATTTATAACTTCGGTTCAGTATGGTAAGCGGCTGGTCGCGCCCTCCGCGACTGCGATTCGCCCCATCCGTAAGCAAGCAGGATGATTCCGTAACGGGCTCGTTACTCTGAAACACAGATAGGGCTTTCATGAAATACGCAGACGCCGGAGTGAACATCGCGGTCGCCGATGACGCGAAGCAGAGAATTCGCCATCATGCGAGCCGCACGTTCACGCCCGGAGTGCTCGGCGGAATCGGCGGGTTCGGCGGGCTGTTTGCGCTGGACACGAAAAAATGGAAAGAGCCGATTCTGGTTTCCAGCGCGGACGGCGTGGGCACGAAATTAAAAGTCGCCATGGCCATGGGTGTGCATTCGACCGTGGGCGGCGACCTGGTAAATCACTGCATCAACGACATTCTGGTGCAGGGCGCGGAACCGCTATTTTTTCTGGATTACCTGGCGATGGGAAGGCTCGAGCCGCAAGTGGTCGAGCAACTTGTCGAGGGGATGAGCCGCGCGTGCCGGAAGGCAGGCTGCGCGCTGATCGGGGGAGAAACCGCGGAGATGCCGGGATTTTATGGCACCAGCGAGTACGACGTTGCGGGCTTCATCGTTGGAGTAGTCGAACGCAAAAGGATGCTCACCGGAAAAGCGGTGAAGCCGGGCGACGCGCTGATTGCGTTGCCGTCTTCGGGATTGCATACGAACGGATATTCACTGGCACGCAAACTGGTGTTCGACATGGCCAAGCTTCGGCCGGACACGTACGTGGCGGAAGTCGGGAATAAAATTGGCGCGGAATTGCTGAAGCCGCATTTGTGCTACGCGCCGGCATTGAAGAATATTGTGGCGCGCGGATGCGTGTCGGCGCTGGCGCACATTACCGGCGGCGGCATTCCGGGCAACCTGCCGCGCGTGCTGCCCAGCGGAGTGAAAGCGCAGATCGATCTGGCGTCCTGGCCAGTTCCACCGATCTTCAAATACCTTGCGAAAATCGGAAAGATTGAAAGCGATGAGCTGCTGCAGTCTTTCAACATGGGCGTGGGCATGATCCTGGTTGTGCCGCCTGAGAATGTGAAGTTTGTTGAAGGCGATCTGAAAAAGCGGCGCGAGAAGTTCTTTCGCATTGGGCGAATCGAACGCAGCGATTCCGGCAAAGCGCGGCTGGCCTATTCCGGCGCGCTGGCTTTATAGCGGCATTTACCGACCTGTTTGAGCAATCCCCGAATTTTGCCGCTGTGATTGACTATGCTAACGTTTTGCGTTCATGGAAAAACGCATAGGTGTGCTACCTGTCTCTTATACACATCT
>CAXMLS010000643.1:0-2103 GCA_964194235.1 uncultured bacterium
AGTCATCGGCAATTTTGGATTCCCAGCGTATTAAGTTGAGTCCGAGATCTTTTATGTAGCGGATTGTGGTTAGGTCGCGTTCCGGATCGTTCTTGAAAAGGAGGTCCGGAGAATAGACACCACCACGAACCAAATAATCCCGGCCATTGATCTGCAAATAAAAATTTCCACCCGTGCCGATCGCAGGAAACTGGTTATCATTATCCCGGCTCGAAGTGATTTTGCGGATCCCGAAATTAATCGACTGAACATCGGAAACTTCGTCGTTGATTTTAAAATCTAACTTGAGCCGGTAGAGATTCGGCTTACCCCAAAGATAGGGCCACCAGAGCTCCGGATCGGCGACCGAGAGTTGGTGGAAACTTGTAGGTGTCAACGCAACTTCCTGAGTGGTGTCGGCGTAGAGTGAAACTTGCTTTTGGAAGTTAATCGGTGGCTTGCCTTGGCCGGTGATCTCACCGTAAATCGTGCCGTTGATCGGTTTGCTACTTGCATTGTGCAAGTCGCAATAAACGGTAAGGGCGGCTGGACTGGTAGCGGGAAGAGGCAGATCCGTTGCCACATATGGATTGCGAATGGCCACTGCGCCCGTGGAACTGAGATAGACGCGTTTCCAGACTCCAGCGTTGCGGTCTGGTGTGAAGCTAATATCGAGTTTTTTCTTTTCGTTGTGATAGCCGATATATTTCCAATTGATCCAATCAAGCCAACTGTCTCCAAGCTCGACGCCGTCTTCTCCGAGAACGGCTCTTTCCGGGGTGATCTTAACTGCCAAAATATTCGGTTTCCCTTGGGCAATGAATTCCGTCACATTAAATTCGAAAGAACTGTACATGCCCACCGCTTGTTCGCGACTCGCTACCTTATGACCGTTAAGCCAAATATCCGCGCGATAGTTGATCCCCTTAAAGATCAGTGAGTACACAGTACGATCGGCTGGCGCCTTGAACGTGGTGCGGTACCACCAGTCCTGCTTCCAGATATCTCCTGGAGTAGTAAGATTCATGCCGTAATAGAGATCCTTGTAGACTCCGTTGTCCTCCAGTACTTGCAACACCGTGGCAGGCATGCGCTGGATGGCGTACCACTTTGTCGCGTCGAAGCCTGCTTGAGAGACCAACGCTTCATCTCCCGAAATGTTGTTTGCAGCAGACATTTTCCATCCTTGTTGCAATTCTTCCATGTTGGGAGCGTCCGATGACGCGAAAACATTCTGTGGAATTAGCGTGGGAAGAAAACAAAGAACGACAGCAACTGACGATAAGCGAAGTTTCATTAGAGAGACTCCTCGGGCTAGTTGGTGCCGACCCATGAAAAATGATACAAAGTCAGAGACACTTTTAAGTGTTAAAACGAAACAAAACGCTATGAATCAAAACAGAGAACGAAAGGCCTGTCAATAGCGAGAATTTATGAGCTGGAAACGGTGGGCCCGGCACCGCAGCTCCTAATTGTCAGTGAGCACAACATTCCGGCGCGGATCATGACGTTCTATGTTTAAAAAGAATTCGAGAGCATTTTTGAAGATGATATGAAGATATCCCCTGGTAAGCGCAAAGGATTGGAAGCAACCTCAGATAGTCGCGGTCTAATTGCAGCGTTGGCCATCGATCAGCGAAGTGCTTTACGCAAACTTTTCGCTGTAGCCATTGGAATGAATGAAGACCAAATTCCACGTGAAATGTTGGAGCGCTACAAGGAGGCCGTGGCTCGCGTGTTGACTCCTTACGCGAGTGCGATCTTGCTCGATCCTGAATTTGGCTTGGGCGCAGCAAAGGTGAGAGCGAAAAATGCCGGGTTACTTCTCGCATATGAACAAACAGGCTACGACAAATCTGTTCCCGGCCGTTTACCTCGTCTGTTGAACGGCTGGTCCGTTTCACGGTTGGTCGCGGCGGGCGCAGACGGAGTTAAAACGCTCCTGTATTATTCGCCTTTTAGCCCTCCGCGTATTAATAGTTCGAAACAGTCTTGGGTGGAACGAATCGGGGCCGAGTGCGCGGAGCAGGATGTGCCCTATTTTCTCGAGCTGGTTGCCTACCATGACGAAATGGATGAAAGGAGTAGAGAGTTCGCCCGCCTGAAGCCCGAGACCCTGACGCG
>CAXMLS010000644.1:0-4090 GCA_964194235.1 uncultured bacterium
CGAGCAGCTCGCGTGCCCTATCCATAAATGTTCTCTTTATTGTCCAACCGACAAACCGGAAACGGCCCGCTCTTTTTAGTGAACTTTTTAGTGATGCGGGTCTTTCGCCTTCAGCGTGGCTTCCTGAGGGCGTGGACGAAAAAACATTGCACGCGCGCCGAGACCCAGCATGAACAACCCAAAAAAGAACAGAACTACACCCCATTCAAGATTTACGTTGATGCCGAGAGATTGTGCGTAGATAGATGGATTGCTGAAAAATCCGAAGACTGCCAGCAAAAGGCCGATAAGAGTAAAGAGCATTCCTATCGGCAAACGAATGTCCAGACCCATGAAAGCTCCTCTAGCGGAAGATAATGTTCAGCAAAACGGTGGCAACCAAGACTGCGCCACCTAGAAAAGCGGGCTTCTTATACCAAGGCAAATGAACTTCCGTTACACGCTTCGTCAGCGAATATACGAGGCCCACGAGCTGCGACTCGTCGGGGCGCTTGGTCACGAGACTGATCAGGATGGTAATCACAAAACAAGCGACCCACGCGAATATCGCGGTCCAAAAATTCTGAGCCATTTCACTGGGATAGCTATGAACGATGGCCAGCCAGCCGCCCTTGATACTCGCAACGGAGCTCTCCGGAATTGTTAGGCCATGATGGATGGCTGCCGCAACCGTCCCTGAAAGCAATCCGACGAAAGCGCCATGACCTGTGGTGCGTTTCCAAAACATGCCAAGAAGAAACGTGGCGAATAACGGTGCATTCACGAAGGCGAACACCAACTGAAGCATGTCCATGATGTTGTTGAACCGGGTGGCCAAATATGCCGTTCCGATCGACAAAGCGATACCAAACACAGTCGCCAATCGACCCATCATCAAATAATGGGAGTCACTGGCGTTGGGCCGAATGTACGGCTCGTAAATGTCATGCGTCCAAACGGTATTGAACGCAGTCACGTTCCCGGCCATCCCGGACATGAAACTTGCAAGTAAAGCGGTAAGACCCAGACCAAGAAGGCCAGTCGGAAAATAGTGAAGCAGCAGGTTAGGAACCGCGAGATCGTAATCCAGCAGCGGGTTACCGTGCTGGTCAAGAACAGGCTGGTTGTTTGCGGGGTCTAGTTTTACTGGAATGAGCCCCTGGCCGGTCGGGGCCGCGGTGGTTATATTTTGCGATGTCGCAAACGGAGTAACGATTTGCCTGGGCAGCGCAATCGCGATGAGTCCAGGAAGGATGACAAGAAAAGGGAGCAAAATCTTGGGCACCGCAGCGATGAGCGGAGTGCGCCGCGCCGAAGCCATCGAATTAGCGGCCATGGCTCGCTGAATGACGAGGAAGTCCGTACACCAATAGCCGAACGAAAGGACGAATCCGAGGCCCATCGTAAGGCCAAACCATTCGACTCCGAGGCGGTTTGTGTGCGGATTGCCCATTCCTACCCAGGAATGCATGTAGGAAGGATCGAGTGTGGCTTTCAACCCGGACCATCCGCCCACATTCTTCATGCCCAGCCAAACCAAGGGAGCGAATCCGGCAACAATCAGGAAAAACTGCAAGACTTCGTTGTAAATGGCGCTGGTGAGCCCACCGAGATAGATGTAGCTGAGCACCACGAGTCCAGAAACCACAATGCCGGTGTGGAAAATCCACCCCTGGGGAATACCAAAATGCCGAAATGGCCCATCGAGAATATGCAAAATCTGGATCAACTTCGCCATCGCGTACATCGAAATGCCTGACGAAAAAATCGTCATGATGGCGAAGGAAATGGCGTTGAGCCCGCGCGTTTTTTCGTCAAAACGGAGACGCAGATATTCGGGGACAGAGCGCGCACGGGAACCGTAATAGAACGGCATCATGAAGATGCCCACAAAAATCATTGCCGGAACCGCGCCTATCCAATAGAAGTGGCTGGTGGAAAGACCATACTTGGCTCCGGAGGCACCCATGCCGATTACTTCTTGCGCGCCCAGATTGGCGGAGATAAAGGCCAGACCGCAGATCCACGCAGGAATAGAACGGCCAGCTAGAAAAAAGTCCGTGCTGGTTTTCATGTAACGCTTCAGGGCGACACCGATACCCAAAACGAAAGCGAAATACACGGCCATGATGATCCAGTCGATGCTGGTCAAGCCCAAGTTTCGCTCCTCGACTTGGCACGATATCCATGCCGTGGTTCTCAAAAATGCCTGGCCGCTCCCGAGAATCGCTAAAGGAGACTGCCGTTCGTGTTAAAGTGTAAGCGATTACATCAGTAAATTGTTCGAAGTGCTAGCAAAAAATACGACTTTTCGCCTGGAGGCGGTCCATGGAAGGACTTTTTGCCAAGCTAGCAGCTACGATCCTTTTTTCGATCTTCGCCGCAGTGCACTGCACGGTTCAGGCACCTGCGGATAGCGAAGTGTCGAAGGCAACTTCTATCCATATCAACGCGGATAAGCCCCTGGGCTACACCGTTCCCAGAACGATCTTTGGGAGCTTCCTGGAACCCGATTGCCAATTCCACTTATGGCGGCCTCGTAGCGGATGTGGTTGACAACCCCAGCTTTGAGGAAGGTCTGTGGGACGCCGGCCATGTAAAGAAGCTATTGGTGGACGAACCGTCTTTAGTTCGCGCTTCAGAACTCGGTCTTCCTCTGCCTTGGGAGCCGCTGGACTATGCCCAGGAAAATCGCTATGAACCGCGGTGGAACGATGCGGCGAATTCGTACCGCTCGATTTTCGTGATGGGCTTGCCGGATAAAGCCGTCGGCATTCGACAAAAAGTGTACCTGCCGGTTCACCGAACCTTGCAATATCGGGGAAGTATTTACATTAAATACGTCAGCGGGCCGCAAACCGTGGACATTTCGTTGCGCAAGCGCAATCGCGCGGACACGGTATTTGATTACAGCGCGATCCAGGTATCCGGCACCGATTGGACGGGTTACGAGTTTTCACTGGAATTGCCTCAGCATAAAATTGCGGCCCTGGAACCGGCTGACTTCGTCATAGCCGTGAAAAACGAAGCGCGGGTGCTTCTGGATCAAGTTTCACTGCAGCCTGCCGACAATATTGATGGAATGGACCCGGACATGATTTCCATGGCCAAGGCCATGAAGTCACCGATCATTCGGTTCGGCGGAAACTTCACTTCCGCGTACCATTGGCGAGACGGTGTTGGGCCGCTCGACAAACGAGTGAGCATGAAGAATGTGGCCTGGGGAATTCCGGAGTACAACACCTTTGGTACGGATGAATTACTGCGGTTTTGTGAACTGGTCGGTTCACGTCCGCAAATTGCGCTGAATCTTGGCACCGGCACCCCAGAAGAGGACGCTGCGTGGGTCAAACACGTAAACGAGCGGTGGGGGGATCATTCCGGAGGATTGCTTTGGGAGATGGGCAATGAATTATGGGGAAACTTTCAGTCCGGTTATCCCACTTTGCAGCCGGTGGCAGAGAGAACAAAGATCTTTAGTCAGGCAGTACATCAGGCGGACCCAAAAGCAATTTTAATTGGCACTGGCGCCGATGAAGACTTCTATCACGATTGGAACGCCGCGCAACTCACAAACGCAGATTCTATAAGCTATTTGTCTACGCACTTTGTGGTGACTACACCCGACGTGCAAAGAAAAAATCCGTCCGCTGATTTTATTGCCGAAGCAAACTTCGCACTTCCTGTGTAGCTAGAGCGAAAATTGCGAGAGATGCACGAGCAAATTCAGACCGTTCCAGCAGCCCGCGACAAAGTGAAAATTGCTTTCACAGAATGGCTGTTCGGGGGTGAAAGCGAGAGTGCTCCGCGCTACGACAACATGGGCGGAGCTATTACAAACGCAGGTTTCCTTAACATGTTGATGAGAGTTGCAGATTTTGTTCCAGTTTCCGACATGACCGGCACGATTTATTTTGGAGGTATCTGGAAAGAACGCAGCCGGGTTTTTGGCGTTCCTGCCTACTGGGCTTTCCGGATGTATTCCAACACGGATGCCACCAGGCCGGTGGAAATCACGACTAATTCCCCGAAGTATAACGTGGAGCAAGGCTCCAATCGCCTTCCGAAGATTCCCGACGTTCCGTATCTGGATGTCGTGGCTGCTCTGAAT
>CAXMLS010000645.1:0-1860 GCA_964194235.1 uncultured bacterium
GGCGTCGGCAGTGGCGGCAGCGCCGAGTGGCGCACGATCACGGTGTAAATGCACCAGGCAATCAGCATCACCACCATGACGGTGACGAGCTTCATGATGTGCAGAGCTTTTTCGCTGGACTCGGAAACGCCCTTGGTGTTTTCCCACCAGAAGTACACAGTCACGACCACCGCAAAGCTCGCAGAGATGAGACTCACGGTTCCGGGCGTCAACGGACCGCTGAGGTGCATGTACTGCAACAATTCGCTGATGAGCCCGGCGAGATATTGACCTGCGGCCACACCACTGATTGGGCCGGTAAGCACGTAATCGAACATCAGGGCGGACACGCTGAATTTGGCGAGGGTGCCGCCGAGTGCGCTCTTTACCGCGCGGTAGACTCCGCCGCGCACGAACATGCTGCAACTTTCGACGTACACGGCACGCACGGCGTAAGAAAACAGCATGATCGCGAGGATGAACCAGGGCGCGGTTTTGCCAATATAGCCTTCGGCTTCACCTCCCGCGTAATACGCGGAAGAGGCCAGGTCGTTTAAGACGATGGCGGCGGCGCGCCAGAAGGAAATAAATGTGAGGAGAGCAGTGGTCGCGACGATGACGCGTGGAATACTTGTGCCACGGCTGCCGGAAGCGGCCGGACCATTAGTGATCGTACTCATGAATGGATTTCGATGACCAGTGTTTTAAAATCGTCGCATTTTTCGGGGATGAAGTCTAGTTTAGCGGTTTCTTTCATAATTGCAAAATCGATCAGGCCGTGGCATTGCGAAAAGCGGCGGCGCATGCGGCGCACGGGCAGATGGTGCGCAGGTGGTCGTAGCTGAAGATACCGGTGTTATGGCCGTCGTTGAAATTGATCTGGACGGCGTAGTTACCGACTTGCGTGGCGGATTGCGCGCGAATTTTCGGTTTGAACATGGGGAGGGCGGGAGAAGAGATTGCCGCGGCGGCTGCGGCGGATTTTCGGGAATGCTGGTGATCCTGGTCGCGCTTTTCGTTGCACATGGCGCACGGGCATTCTTCGCGCAAGTAGGGAAAATCGTAATGGCTTGTATGGTTGTCGGCCCAGGTGATATCGACGCCGGCGCCGCTGGAAACGTGGATTTTGATCGCCAGAGGCTTTTTGCGCTGATCAATTGGTATGGGCATGGCGTGGAATTGGGAATAGTTCGGCGCGGGACTAATTTTTATCGCGCGGTTTGCCGTCGCAGCAATCGCCCGGCGGAATGGGATTTCCATGCGGGCAGGTTTTGGGATGGCCGAGAAAAGTGCAGATGCGCTGGTCGAGCTCCGGGCTGATGATGTGCTCGAACTTGCACGCTTGTGTGTGCGCTTCGGAATCGTCAATGGCAAACGTGTCTTTGAAGAGGCGCTCGGCGAGGCGATGCCTGCGGACCACATCGCGTGCGCGGCGGCTGCCGGTTTCGGTTAGACGCACATCACTGTCGCGCATTTCGACCAGCTTCAGATCGGCCATGCGGCCCAGTGTGCGCACCGGGTCGGCGGCGCCGGGAGCGCGCATGCGTTCCAGCTGTGCGTTGGTGCCTTCTTCGCCAAACATCCAGATGCGTTCGAGCAGATGATCGAAACGAATTTCGTCATCAAGAGAAATGCTGGTGTCATGTTGCGTGGTGTCCAGGCTGAGGTGGCCATGTGCAAGCTCGATGCGGCGATCGGCCTGCCGCGCGATGTCGGGATCATGAGTGACCATCAAAATGGTGTGACCGGCGTTGTGCAACGTGCGGAACAGATCGATGACGGTATTTTCGTTGGCTTCATCAAGATTGCCGGTGGGCTCGTCGGCCAAAATTAATTTTGGCTGATTGATCAGCGCGCGAGCGATGGCCACGCGCTGCTGCT
>CAXMLS010000646.1:0-1758 GCA_964194235.1 uncultured bacterium
AGTCGGCCGGCCACCAGTCCTGCGACGTCGTCATCAAGGCATGCAGATCCTTGATTACGGCATTCAGGTCGAGGCTCTTGAATTCTTCCGCGTAATTAAACTCCTTGTCCATGGGATCAGACAGAGGGGAGTGCTGATGAAGGATCTTTAGGTTCAGCTGATTCGGCCACCAGTTCGCATTCGACGGACCCGCGGCTGTTGTGAGTTTTGCAGCGCCTCCTCTTACCGGGCACTTGGATTCGGGCGCCACCTGTGGCTCCGTATTACCAGGGCCAGGCACGCCGGCAAGCACTTGCTTCTCTTCAGACATAATTCCTCTTTCGCTTATGAAGTTGTCATTACGTTTTGGCACTACAGCGCGGACAGAGACCAAATACCTCGATCAGCGGATGAGTCAAATCAAAGCCGCCCGGCGCCTGCCGGGCCAGCCGTTTGAAGTCAACGAAGTCACCTGTAATGTCCTGCACAGACTTGCAGCGGGTGCAGACCAAGTGATGATGGGATTCAAGGTTGCCGTCCACCCGCAAGGTGGAGGCATGGGGCGTCACCTCCCGCAACACTCCCTTCTCCACGAACAGCCGCAAATTGTTGTAGATCGTGGCCAGAGAGACCGAGGGTATACGCCGTTTGACGACCGCGTAGATTTGTTCGGGCGAGTAGTGTCCCGGAGCAGCCACGACAGCTTCAAATATGATCTTCCGCTGGTGGGTAGCTGCCATGCCATGCTTCCAGGCCAGCTCCCGAAATTGTTCATGACTCAAATGCATGACGAGTAGTTAGGAATGATTATCAAACAAGTCGGTTTATTTAGCAATTGAAGATATGCCCGGCACCCATACGACAGTCGTGCAAACCCATTAACTGCGTTTGCCTCCCGACAGGGCTTGGCTACTCCGGATTCTGGTTTATGACGGGGTACTCGGAACTCAGCACTGGACGAGTCATAATTTCCGGATTGCCGACGATAGGGGAACTCTCAATAAACCGTCGCCGTTAGCTGCGTATGACGAGTGAATTGCCGTGACGTTGCCATCAAATACATTCGTTCTAGCTTTGCGGTTGAGTCGCTCGGGCATGTTGAGGAACGCCTGGCGGCATTGGCTCGAAACGTGGAGCTAAACTGCGGTAGAGTGGAGGGCCACCAAGAAAGCATTGCGTATTCGTTGGAATTCCCCAGGGGCGTACACCGGCTGCGCCACCGAGCTGGGGTTGATTGGTTGACCTTCAAACTGGTCGCCACGATATCGAGGGAAGAAGTGCATGTTTAAGTGCGGTAGCGAGTTTCTATGAATTTCGTAGTTCAACTTCACTGCCCCTGTAACAGCCACTAACGCCCTTGAGACCCTTGCGCATCGCCCATGAACGCAGAGGCGACCGCGTCTGGCAAGTCGTGGAGTTCGACGGCATGAGTTTGCAACACGAGGCGCGCATAACCTCGAACAGGCGCCGCTTCTTGCATGGTTACCCAGGAAGCTTCCAGCTTCGCTACAACATCCAGTGGTTCGAGGCGCGAACAGATCGGGCACGCCGCGCCGGAGCAGAGTGCTGCCCAGCGATCATGCTGATTCCACAAGCTCATTTCAACTGACCCCCAGATATCAGCATCATTCTAGAGTAGCAGCCCCCATAAAGTTACCGAAAGTCGGTAATGTTCACCAGGATCTTAGTGTTGTGTGGTTGACGGGCGACTCTGAAATAATCCTGATTGTTGTCCCGGAAGTTTTTGTGACAATTTAGGTGTTCACCTCAATAATGGAC
>CAXMLS010000647.1:0-5380 GCA_964194235.1 uncultured bacterium
AGATGTGTATAAGAGACAGGCATACATGCCGCCGATTTCGCCAGAAGGCGATTCCTGCACAATTTGGGGATCGCTGCTGCAACCACTGCAGTAGTGCGGATTGTTGGTGGTCAGAAGGTCGCGATTGATGAGGTAGATTTTCCCTTCTTTACCAACGACCACCATTTCGTGTGTATGGCTCCCCGGCTGATCGGGTAACAAGAGCACGCCGCCGGAACCCAGGTCGGTATCATTGCCATTAAGATTCGACTGGTTGTAGGGGGTGAAATAATCCAGCACTTTGAATGCGCCGCTGCCGTAGGAGAGCTTCATGATCGAGTTACCTAAATCGAGGGCTGGATAGCTGGTGTCAAAGGAGCCATTTCCACTAGCAAGATACAAGTTGCCGGAAGTGTCCGCGGCTATGCCCGCTCCAGACATCCAAAATCCGCCCAAACCGTTACGGTGTGGCGTTGAAAATTGCTTTGCGATTAAGGGACGTGTCGTAGGCGAAAACCCATCCGTGGTAAGGACCATAATCGCAATGGGAAGCGTACGCGATATAAATGATCCCATTAAAGAGAAGGATACCGGGGCGAGCCTGCTCGTGTAGATTGCCAAACGGGACAATGCCATTTGAACTGCCGTCGCCCGTTCCCGCCACGCTTCCCTTGATTGTGACCGGGCCCACCTTTTCATTTCCGCTGGAAATATCCAGCGCATGCAGTCTATGAACAGAATTGCCGTTTTCTTTGGACTTAGCTTCCACGTAAATCGTGCCGGAACTTCTATCGATCACCGGCGTTGCGCTGATACCAATTTGCGGCTGCATATCGGTGCAACCGATGTCGGAAGCTTGCATGGGTGCCGCGCCCGACGCAGCTCCGTGGGCGGCATCCAGCAAGCTTGCATGCCACAAATAGCCAGAATTTGCGCCGGCATTGTTATCAGCATCGAAGGCATACACGCTGTCAGCTTCGGTGGCGACGAGCAGAAGGTTGTGCGTCACACCAGCGATCGAAACGCCAGGAACGTATAAAGGTTGCGCGTACAGCTGGCCATCCACGTCGTGGGAGAAAAGCTTCCCGAATTGGCTGGCATTGACGTTCGAATGAGTCAGGATCGTCTCATTCGCATTCTGCCCATCGCGGCTAATATTATTGTGTTGTGTTAACACGCTGGGAATTTGTGCGGAGCTTGGCAACGCAGCTAACAAAAACAAGATCGGAACTAGAACAAGGTGGGAAATGGATGTCGAACGAACTCTGAACACAAGTACCGCGGAGACGTGATTAGGACGACGCATTGTGTGAAGGTCCTTTGGTATGAATTGGGCAGCGTGTCCATAGACACGCTCGGGGGGGACTCCGGGGAAATTCAGAATAGCATCACTGCGCGTAATCGCCTACAACATTAGAAGAAATAATTTATACATCGTTAAGGCTGAGACCGCACGGAGCTACCGTTTGGAATCGATCGATACGGTAAAATGTGGCGAGTGAGTTAAGTCCGCGTTTGAAATCGGCGACATCGGAGTTGCGGAGCAAAAAATTATGCTTTGCATCAAATTTCAAAGATGGATCGCTCGAAGGAATCCAGAGATGGATGACGTAATCGCCTGGCGACAAAGCGGGTATTAGAAGTACTTCCGAAAACGTAACAGCTTGTCTTGGTTTTATTCTTGAAAAGTCGACGTGAGGCAGCGTGCGACGCACGACATTTTGTCCATGGTTGTCATCGATGGCTAAATACACTGACCGAGCTTCGGTGAAAGAATACGAGCTGTCATTGACGAAAGTGATCTGCAATCGCATATGGCTTTCATTCTTGGGGTCAAAAGTAAACGACGCGTGAGTAATGGCGATACGAGACGTCGTAGAAGAAACCTTTTTCTCGGGCAGGTAGCCGCAGTTAATCGTGATAGGCGCTTTCTTCTCGGCGACTGAACATCTTTGAGAAGAGCTCTTTACAGACACCGCTGACCGACTTTGTACCGGACTTACCTCCCTGCAATAGCTGGGCGTCGAACTCCATGCCGGCATACATAAAGCCGACGCTAGTACGCATCGCATTCGAACCCACTGCGCCAAAACGGTCTAATAATCTCCCGTGTCTTACTTGCTAGGAATTCATTCTACGTCACTTCGCTACTCGTATCTCTCGGTAAACATCGTAAGAAACGAAGAACCGACAGAGACGGGAACCTAACTAGACAAATATACCGATAGAAGTTATAGACTTTGTATAAATACCCTTTCAGTATATGCAGAACGTCATCAGCGGTTAAGGTTAGTCTCGGCGGATACGCTCAGCCATCGGGTAACCCTGGAACTTCAAGAGTTTCCCATTACGGGAACGCGGGAATTGTTAGTCGGAGAAGAAGCGACAATGGGACGAAAGAATCGTACGCGCACAAGCAGGCCCAAGTTGCCCGGCTTTTCGCGCCCTGCCAGATCAACAGTTAGCTCGCGACAAAGGGGCGGAACCTTCGTAACCGGCAGTTCCCGAGAAAATGACGTTCCATATCGGATAGCCGCTAATTTGCATTATTACTGGCGTTCCTTATGAGCAGGCCCGTACTCCGCAAAGTGCCGCTTTTGGCCTTTGCAGTATTTTTGTCGGCACCAGTTACGTGGGCTCAGGCTGCCTATGTTCCACCGGTTACGGACCGGGCCAAGAGTCAGCTGAGTGGATCGTGGAAATTCATCGCGAGCAACACACTGCTTGGAGCGGAGGCCATAAATTTCGACGACAGTTCCTGGTCAACCGTGACTGTCCCACACACCTGGGACAGCCCCAGCAGCATTAACATGTTTTCTAATTCGTGGTATCGCACTCACTTCGCGATTCCTGGCGCGACTGGCAAGCGCATCTATATTTATTTCGAAGGCGCTTATCAAGTTGCCGATGTTTACGTGAATGGCCAGCACCTAGGCCAGCACCGCGGCGGCTACACCCGCTTTATTTTTGACGCCACCGCCGCCATCAATTTCAACGGCGACAACGTTCTGGCGGTTATGGTCAGCAGCACCAACAATTGTACGGATTGCCTGCCGGATGGCGGTACTCGCTTGTTTCATCCTTACGGGGGCATTTACCGTAAAGCCTGGATCGTCACCGCCAATCTCTACCATGTGGCTACCACGGACTTTGCTTCGAGCGGGGTCTACGTCACCCCAGCAAACGTAAGTCAATCCTCATCTAATCTCTCCATTAAGACGATGGTGACTAACGACAACAGCGTGGCGCAAACATTCACGGTCGAAAACGTCTTGACGGATTCTGGCGGGAGTGTCGTGCTGCACCTCTCGCAGGACATCCTGGTCGCCGCCAATAGCACCAGCAATGTTACGCAGACCGGGGTGGTCGCAAATCCATTCCTGTGGAGCAAGAACAATCCTTATTTATATAGCGTCTTTACGAATGTGAAGGTGAATGGCGTAGTCACCGATTCCGTGGCCGAGCATACGGGATTCCGTTTCTATCAGCTGACAGCATCTTTTTTTACTCTGAATGGAGTGGTGACCAGATTACGTGGCATCTCGAAGCACGAGGAGTCGGAATACCATGCGACGGCCTTGACCGATCAGGAACTAATGGATGACTGGAATAATATCCAGGACGTCGGCGCCAATTACGTTCGCTTGGCGCACAACCCCCACGCTCAACTGGAATATGATTTGGCTGACCAGAAGGGAATCATGGTCTGGTGCGAAAATGGCCACACTAACTCCGGTCCACCAACCCCGAACGGGAATTACATCAATCAGGAGATGGTGTTTCAGAATTGGAACCATCCATCGATTATCTTCTGGAGCGCGGGGAATGAAGCCGACACGACGACCGCGTCAGCTTATGGCGCGGTAATTCGTGCCGCCGATGCTTCTCGCCCAGTGGTGTACGCGAGCCAGGGTAATGCCGTCACCCTGGCGAACATTGATTTTTCGTTCAGCAACATCTATCCGGGTTGGTATTACGGAAGTTTGTATGATTTTACGACCGCCGTTGATCAATACCACTGGATTTCAGAGTCTGGGGCTGGAGGGGTGATCACGACGCAAAATTCCAACGCCTTCAACACCTCCTTCACGGTCAATAGCTACGAGCCGGAACAGTACATGCAGATGGTGAACGAGTTGAAGTTTCAGACCATGTTTGTCAGCAAGCCGGACGCCATACCGGTCTTTTCAAACTGGGTGTTCCGCGACTTCGGCGATCCAAGATACAAAAGCTTTATCAACAGCAAAGGTTTTCTCACTTTCTCGAACTACCGCAAGGATATTTTTTATTTATATAAATCAGAACTAGTCACTTTGCCAGTGGTGCACATCGTCGGCCCTCATTACTTTGTCCGAGATGGCTCCGGCGCGATTAAGGTCTACTCGAATGCAGCCAAAATTAGCTTGACGGTGAACGGAACTCTCGTTGGTGCGAAATCGAATGGCCAGTATGCCCATCCCAACGGCATGGTCATCGGTAACGTCTTCTACTGGGACGCTGTTCTGCAGAATGGGCGGAACGTAGTACAGGCAAGTGATGGCCTGGGCAACAGCGATGTCGCCGTGATTTATTTCACCGGAACTGGCATCGCAGCGCCGCCCGATTCCGGGGCATTGGCCTCCAACCTGACATCCAGCAACGGCGTTAACCCCGCATATTTCATCAACGCACCGGTTCAGAATCAATGGGGCTTCTACTACGATTTCAACAGTCAAGGCGACAACACTTTTGATGTAGTTCCCTCACCGTTGGTTGGGGCGAACTGGATTGCCACGAAGCGGCAGAGCGATCCCACGCAGACGACCAATCTTTCTTTTTCTTTGAACGCCAACGCCGACGTATACGTTATGTTCACGCGTCAGTCGTCGGTACCCTTATGGATAGCGGACAATTTCAGCGATACCGGCGTAACGGGAATGTGGAGAGACAACAACCTGCAATTGGTCAACTATCAGCTTTATAAGACCAGCTGCAGTGCTGGAGCAAACGCAAGTATCGGAAGCTCGTCTATCGATTTCGTAGTTCTGGTGCAGCCGGGGGCCGGCGGAGCCTGCAAAATCGCCTCCCACCAGGATTTCTCGTTATCTGCCACACCGAGTTCACAGACTATAACGGTGGGTAGCCCCGCAACCTTCATCCAGACTGTCACTGCGGTGAATGGATTTACCGGTGTTGTTGCTCTCAGTGTGAGCGGCTTGCCCACGGGCGCGACAAGCACTTTCAATCCGACGTCCATTGCTGGCGGCTCCGGTTCCGCCAAGCTTAATGTCTCGACCTCCTGCACCACGCCGACAGGCACTTACCCGCTAACGATTACCAGTACCAGCGGCAGATTGACGCACACGACGGGTGTGACGCTGATGGTAAGCACCAGTGTTGGCTTACCGGCGGGTTGGACGGA
>CAXMLS010000648.1:0-2081 GCA_964194235.1 uncultured bacterium
AAGCCGCTGCGGTGAATACGCCGGCCATTACAGCGAAGGCCCAACCCGCAGTGATTACGATCCAGCCGCTGCCTTCAGATTTCGAACGCTTTAACAGAACTCCGGCCACCACACCGTCACCTAACACGATGAGTATCATGGTGCCCATGAATTCCCCAAGAAACGGTGATGTCATCATTTTCCTCTCAGCAACTCGGGACGGCGCCACTGCTGCCGGAATCTACCCAGTCGAATGATCGCGTGATGGCCTTCTTCCACTGCCGGTACATACGTTCGCGCTCCGCCTCGTTAAGCCGCGGTTTCCAGACGTGATCGACAGCCCAATTCGTTTGCAATTCGTCGAGCCCAGAAAAGAAGTTGACCGCAAGCCCGGCCGCGTACGCTGCGCCGAGAGCGGTAGTTTCCTGAATGACTGGGCGCACCACGTCGCGATTCAAGATGTCAGCCTGGAATTGCATCAGCAGATCGTTACCAACCATCCCGCCGTCCACACGCAGTGATTCCAGCGAAATGTGTGAGTCTTTTTCCATGGCTTCCACAACCTCGCGCGTCTGAAACGCCGTTGCTTCCAAAACGGCCCTCGCTAAATGTCCCTTGTTGGCGAAACGCGTGAGCCCCGCAATAACGCCTCTCGCAGAATCTTTCCAATACGGCGCATACAACCCGGAAAAAGCCGGAACAAAGTAGACATCGCCGTTATCTGAAACGCTGCGCGCGAGCGATTCAATGTCGGTACTTTTTTCGATTATTCCGAGATTGTCGCGCAACCACTGCACTAATGCACCAGTGGTAGCGACGCTACCTTCCAGCGCGTAGGATGCGGGGGCGCTTCCAAGCTTGTACGCAACAGTCGTAAGCAGGCCTGAACTGGAAGGCACCGGGCGTTCCCCGGTATTCATCAACAAAAAGCATCCCGTCCCGTAAGTATTTTTCACGTCGCCCGGCCTGAAGCACGCTTGCCCGACCAGCGCAGCTTGCTGATCGCCCAATATTCCCGACACCGGGACGCCCGCAATCACAGGCAATACTGCGGAGCCATAAATTTCGCTGCTGGATCGCACTTCCGGAAGCATCACGCGTGGTATGGAAAACGCTTTGAGTAAATCTTCATCCCAATCCAGCGTGTTTATATTAAGCAGCTGAGTGCGGCTGGCGTTGGTGACATCCGTCGCATGCACTCCGCCCTGCGATCCTCCCGTTAAATTCCAAACCAGAAACGTATCTACAGTTCCGAATAGAAGCTCGCCGGCAAGCGCTTTTTCTCGCGCCTCGGGAACACTCTCCAAAATCCAGCGCAACTTCAAACCGCTGAAATACGTGCTGAGCGGTAAGCCGGTCTTTGCGCGAAAGCGGTCCTGCCCTCCTTCGCGCGCCATTTGTGCGACCTGTTCGGCGACACGCGTGTCTTGCCAGACAATTGCGTTGCCCACCGGCTCGCCGTTCCTGCGCTCCCAGACAATGGTTGTTTCGCGCTGGTTAGTAATGCCGACGGCCGCTAGGTCGGAAGATTGCAGGCCCCGGCTATCTAATGCATCGCGGACCACTTCTTGCGTCCGGCGCAGAATCTCATGCGGATCATGCTCGACCCATCCAGGTCGCGGGAAGATTTGCTCGTGCTCTTTCTGAGCAACGGCAACAATGCGCGCAGCTTTATCGAACACGATAAATCGCGTGCTGGTAGTTCCCTGGTCGATTGCTCCGATGTAGCTCTTCACTACGTCCCCGCTTGAGTTGTCTCACACCAGGCCGCGCGTAACTGCTAAGTACCGCCCGAACGCACCTGCTAAAAAACGTTAGCAATCCTCGGGATTCGTAAACATAGCTCGTAACGAAAACTGTTTGACGTTCAATAAATATCCCGAAGTTAAGGACTCATCTGGCAGCCGTGCACGCTAGCGTTAGCAAACGTTTGTTGTCAACGGAAAAATGATTTCTTGATCGGAAAATTTCAGCTTGGAAGTGGGTTGGCGTTAATTTTGAAAGGGTTCGAGGCAAGAATGTACATGTCTTTATCAAAAACTGGTGCGATTGACAAGCAAACATGCATTTGCGATAGTCTCAAAGCGGTTAGCGACTTATTC
>CAXMLS010000649.1:0-1657 GCA_964194235.1 uncultured bacterium
GGCCCTTTAGTAAGTGTTGCCGCGCTGTCCGTGAAAACCACCGCATTCTCAAACACCTTATGGTTCGCGAACGAACCATACTCCGCCCACTTCGCTGGCACGTGGGCACAATCCAGGCACACGATCGCGCACGCCGGCGGATGCGGTTGCTGCGCCGCATAGCGCGCCGACAGATTGTGCACGCCGGCAAACCACGCTCTTCGCGCTCGTCCATCCGCACGGATCAGCGCCAATATCGGATAGGTAAAAAAAGAATCCGGACTGCGCTTGATTTCCGGGTCGCTCAGCGACGTATACGAATCGATGCCCACATTTGCGCAATCGCTTTTATTTACCGCATCCGCCGCCGTAATGTACGAAGGCGCAAGATATTCCACGTTGTAAGCGAAGTACATCATGGGTCGCGGTCCATAAGCGCTCAGCCATCGTCCCACCGGCACCAGGGCCCGGAAGCGATTCATCGATGCATTCAGCATGCCCGAACTGAGTAACACGATCGCGATTGTCGTGATCAACTTTTTGGGAACATAACGTACCAGCGCCATGGCAATGATCACCGCCCCCAGCAAAAAAAAAGTTAGATGGTAGCGGCTCGACCACATCTGCCATTTCAACATTGCGCAGAAGACTACAAATGCCGCCACTAGTCCGAGCGAATACCACGCCATCCCACGATTTTCTGCGCGCTTGATTTTGGCAACAATTATAAGCAGCGCGCCCCAGAGCAGAACCACTTGCAACGGGTCGCCAGCCACGATTTCATTGAACGAAAGTTGATTTATCAGAAAGGGCTCGCCAAACACCACCTGATCGGGATCGTCAGGATCCGCGCCTATGCTCTTGATTGCCGCGCGAAAGCCTTGCTCGACCTTCGGTTTCATCAAGCCGTTCGGAGTGCCGGCATGTAAAGAAATATTCCGAAGTATGTTCGCTGCGGTGCTTTTCACCCCGATGTGCTTGATCGTTAAATCCACTTCCCCGTAATTCAGAGGTACACCCAGTGGCGAACCATCGAACTCATAATTGCGGAGATATTGCGGTGCATTGATCGCCAGGATCAGTGCGACCAACACGATGCTTCGTTTCAGAAAAAGAATGCGCGAAGATCGCGAACTGATCCACCAGCAAGCCAGAACAATAAACGGCAGAATCACATACGTCGTGCCCTTCGTGAAGATCGCCAACCCTGTCCCCAGCCCGATGCCAATCGTGTTCAACCAGCTGGCCTCTTCGTTCGATGCCAGCAGAAAAGCAACCGTGGTCACTATCCAGAAAGACGCGGTATAGGTATTCATCGGCCCGGAAGCTTCCAGAATTCCTTCCGGAATCGTGATCGATATCACCGCCGCAATCGCTTGCGCCTGCCGGCTTCCGCCCATCAGCTTGACGACATAAGAAACCGCGATTGCGCATCCCACGAACGAAAAGAACTGGATCAGGTTCACGAACCGGTCATTACCCCACAGTAACATGGTATGCATCATCGAATATTCCGCGAACGCTCCATAAATTAGTTGCGTGTAGTTGGCCGTCGGAAAAAATCGCACGTTGTGGTTGTTGATCCACATGGCCACGCGCGGCATGTGGTACACCATCGCGTCTTCATTGCTGGGCGGCGCCAGCAGCGCTGTAATCCCCACCAATAAAACGATGACGC
>CAXMLS010000650.1:0-14798 GCA_964194235.1 uncultured bacterium
CCCGCCACGAGCCGACTTACGCTTCCGGATTAACCAGTCCAGTTGGTCTGAGAACGAATCACGATGATTCCGAGGGGTACCGGTATATGAAAAATGAGGCGATTCGGTCCGAGGATAAATTGGTTGCTCTAGCTCGACGCGGCAATCACGAAGCATTCACCGAGTTAGTGGAGAAAAATTCCGGAAAAATCTACGGCGTATCGCTGCGCATGCTGAAGAATCGCGAAGACGCCGAAGACAACGTACAAAACGTGCTGGTGAAGGCCTATCACAATATTGGCAGGTTCGAAGGACAGTCGCAGTTTTCCACATGGCTATTCCGGATCACGATTAATGAAGCGCTGATGAAGCTGCGCAGACATAAGCCGGAGCGCTTTGTGAGCCATTCGGATTCCGCGCAGGATTCCGGTCACGGGAATTACCCCGAAATCGTAGATCACCGCCAGAATCACGAACGGGAATACATTAATCGCGAGTTGGCCACCAAAGCGCTGCAGTGTCTTAATCCGCAATTGCGCCATACGTTCGTGCTGCAGAAGGCGGAAGGTTGGACAAACCGCGAATTGGCCCGCGCGCTGGGGATCACGATCGAAACAGTTAAATCGCGCGTTTTTCGGGCTCGCACACGCTCGCGTCGCCGCCTGGAATTACTGAACCGCTCAGGATCTATCGCCGCTTAATCGCCGGTAAAGCTTCCCTATTTTTAGGTAGATTTGTCCATCACGTCAGGCGTTTGCTGCCGCCATTGGATTATCTGTGGACGAATTACATTCCACCGCAGGTATGCTGGCCCGAATAATCGTTCCGGGCCTGCCGCGTTCCACTTCCAAAGTGCCTGATAGTTCCGACACCCTTTCGCGCATCCCAGCCAAGGCCACTCCTGAATATCTAAATTCACTATTCATTTACGAAAACAAAAAGGAGCGAGGCGGTACGGCCCCGCTCCCGATTCGACAGATTAGCGAGTAGATGTGGCCTTTTGTTCTTTGACTTGCAGCACATTCACAACTTGTTTGACATTCGGCACGCCAGCGGCGATCTGTTCGATTGCGGAGCGACGGCCTTGCGAGCTCACGTCGCCCTTCAGGGTCACAACGCCGTTTTTAACGTCGTAGTGGATGCCTTTGTCCATCTTGCGTTTGACCAGCGCGGCCTCGAGGTTTTTATCGATGGCTTTGTCCAGATCGGCGTCCACGGTCTTCGCGGCGCTTTCATCGCCCGGAGGTCGGACAGCGATCTGATTGGCTACTACCTGGCCCGCGGCGGAGGATTTGGCCAACGCTTCGGCTTGCGCCTTGTCGCTTTCGGCGGCAACTGTCCCACCGAGAGTCACGACTCCCTTGTCGCGATCTTGGCTCACACTGACATCCTTGTAACCCGACTGATCCAACGACCTGCGAATGTTATCCGTCACATCCGGTGACTTCGGTGGGGTGTTCGAACAGCCCACTAAGCCCCCAACCAACAGCACCGGCACCAGGGTAAAAACCGATTTGAGTTTCATAGCTCTCCTTAAGTTGACGCATGCACGTATTCAGGCCGGAGTAGCCAACACATGGGTCTTAAATGATACCGGCCGTTGCGGGTACTTTGCCTTTGTCGCTTCTCAGGCTCAATAGGGGATTGCCGGTAGAAAGAGTGGTGATACAAGGTAAGAAATTTGGTCAGCAGAAACGAATAAATTTCGTGGAAATAGACTGGCGGTCAAGGGCGGCTTCCAAGCAGGTCAAACTGCAAAGCCCCTCTCGGGCTACCGTGTGCAGTCACTTCCCATAGGGAACATGGCCGCCAGCGTTTCGCTCAGGCGCAAAAATATCCACGTCAAAAATGATATTCCATCCCGCAAAAGCTGTAGCCAAGACGTCGAAAGTACTGGCGATCCATCAATGGTGGCACTCTATTTACAGATAAGCTTTGGACTACCGCGATGTACCGATTGTTACCCTACGGCGAACAAGGAAGAATGATCTCAGCTGATAATTCAGCGATTCACATTGCTGAAGAGTTGAGGAGCCAAGCGAATGCTTCCTATAAAAGTCAAAGAACCGAATTTCCCAGGACCGGAGGAGCCGATGCCGCAACCGCCTCAGCCAGAATTCCCACCGAAGAAACCATTCGAGCCAGAGCTTCCCTCGCCAGATCCTGAGCGAGCGCCATTTCCGGGCCCCGTCCCGACGGAGCCCGGACTACCGTCCCCGGTTACAACTTAACATTGGGTGCGCTGAATACCTTGTTGATGATCGCTGGAGTGTTTGCCTAGACCTTCGGGACGTCGATGCCCAGCGCCGTCGCTAAAGCGATCTGATGGTCCTGCTCGTCAATCAGAATTTCGCGAATCAGTTCCGCCATCGCGAATTCTCCCAACTCCTCGCATTGGTGCACGCGCTCGCGATAATTTTTGATCGTCTGATTTTCGTTGTTCAGATCGGCGCGCAACATCTCTTTGTTGTTGTCCGTGGACTTGACGGGCTCAGGCTGCACCGTAGGCGTGCCGCCCAAATAATCAACCTGCTGCGCTATGGTGATGGCGTGCTGCAACTCTTCCCCAGCATGCTTTTCCAGTTCGCCGGCAATGTTCATATACTCAGCGCCCTTCAAGACCTGCGAGTAAACCACATAGGCGATGATGGCCTGAAACTCACGCGCCAGGTCTCCATTCAAGCTCTTAATAAGCTGTTCGCGCTTGGCTAGATCAGCCGCGCCAGATTTTTCGCTTCCGGATTTTTCGTTGCTGGAAGGCATTTATTCTTCTCCTGATGTACGTTGCAGAGTAAATTACGAGAAGCATACATATTGTACGCGTCGCGAAAAAAAGTCTACGCTTGCGACTGTACTGCCGAGTCCCTGTAAGCTTTTGGGTTGAGTGCTACTGGACCGCAGCGATCGCTTCCTTGGCCGCGCGCGCATCGATAGCGGGGCTCACGTACGTGCCCTCGCCGACCACAACGTTCATGGCTCGCACCAGCTCTGTTTCCGCGTCCGACTTCAGGACGTAGCCTCTGGCTCCAGCGTGGAAGGCGCTGCGCACAAACTCCGACGAGCAATGCAGCGTCAACAATAAAACTTTCGTTTCGGGAAGATTATCGTGGATTATGCGCGTCGCTTCCAGGCCGTTAAGGCCGGGCATCGACACATCCATTATGACGATTTCAGGCGCGAGCTCGCCGGCCAGGCGAACACCCTCCTGGCCATTGTCCGCCTCGCCGCACAACTCCCATTCGGGATAAATGCTTAAAATGCCTTGCACGCCGCGCCGTATTACAGCGTGATCGTCAACAATTAAAACGCGCGGCATAGGGCCCCCCTGAAAGACTGCAACGCAGCGAGGCTTGACCACCGAGATAAAAGGAAATTTCTCTGAACTCTCATAACAGTTCCAACTTTCTGTTTACAGCATCCAATCGGCGACAGACTACGCTTCAATAATCTGATTCCTCACCGCGTAGCGAACCAATTCACTTACCGAGTGCAGCTCCAGCTTCCTCATGATGTTTGCGCGATGCGTTTCAGCGGTTTTCACGCTGATACCCAAGGACACGGCCACTTCCTTGCTGCTCTTCCCTTCCGCGAGCAGTTGCACGATTTCTCGCTCGCGCGAAGTCAAACGATTACGAATCACCGCTTCAGGATCCGGCGCAGCGGCCGGGCGGCAGAAACCATCGAGCAGCATGTCCGCCGCGCGTGCGGTAAAGAACGAGCGATGATTTCCCAGCGCTTCCACCGCGGCCACCAGATCGCGGTCCGCGTCCGACTTCATGATGTAAGCCCGCACACCTGCTTCTACTATTTCGCGCACCAGCTGGTCTGAGAAGTGCAGCGTCAGGATTAGGATTTCCGTTTTGGGCAAGCTTTTGCGGATCTTGCGCGCCGCTTCCAGCCCGTTCAAATCAGGCATGCTGACGTCCATAACCACCACGTCCGGCCTTAACTGTTCAGCGAGAAGTACGGCTTCGCGCCCGGTTTTCGCTTCGGCGCAGACTTCCCAGCCCTGACGCGTTTTTAGAAGTTCCTTAAGTCCCCGCCTGATGATGTCGTGATCATCCGCTACGATAATGCGCAATGTCGTGTCTCCCGGTAATTTAAATTCCGCACAACCAGATTTACCGTAAATTAATCGCAACGATTTGCGGGAAACGAAAAAGCTACGCGACCCCGCCACTTGTACGAGCGTCTACAGGAGTCATAATTGTCTGCAAACGCACGGAAAAACATACGGTTAAACCTGTATTCGTGGCCTGATTTGCTGCATCAGGGCGACATGTAATCACTCGAGTGATGTCATCAAGGTTGGCCTAGCGGCAGTTGTCCCCGAAATACACCCTTACACCGATTGTCTTATCGACTCTAAAACGTTTCAATGCGCCCCACGGAGGGCAAACATGCTAGTTATTCTCATAGTAGTGTTGCTGGTTCTTTCGCTGGGCTCATTTCCGACGTGGCCTTATAGCAAAGGATGGGGATATTACCCCAGCGGTGGATTGGGGCTGGTGGTTCTCATCTTGGTAATTCTGCTGCTAACGGGAAGAATTTAGCGCACATTGCAATCATCGTTGGATCCCAACGGCTGCGCTTCCTCACATGTAAATGGAGAACTCCCGCGTGGGAATTAGTCCGAAATCTACTGTTTCTGAGTCTCCTGACGACGCTGGACTGGCGCGGGTCCGAACCAACGACGAGGCGACGAATGGCTCGCATCCCTTGGTCGAAGCGATGGAATTCCTGGGTCCAGGTCTTGTTACCGGTGCCTCAGACGATGATCCCAGCGGCATCGCCACCTATTCGCAAGCTGGCGCACAATTCGGCTTCGGTACTCTCTGGCTTACGCTTTTTTCCTACCCGTTCATGTGCGCCATACAAGAAATCAGCGCACGCATCGGACGAATCACCGGAGTCGGAATTTCCGCGAACATTCGAAAAATTTATCCTCGGCCTGTAGTTTATGGAATCGTCGCGCTGTTATTGCTCTCCAGCGTTTTTAATCTGGGTGCCGACCTTGGTGCAATGGGCGAATCGGCCCATATGCTTGTGGGCGGCCCGGCGTGGATGCACCTTCTGGCTATGGGATTACTTTCCATCCTGCTGCAAATCTTTGTGCCCTACACGCGTTACGTAAAATATTTAAAATTTCTGGTCGTATCGCTGTTTGCCTACGTGATCACGGCATTTCTGGTGCATATTGATTGGCTCGCAGCTCTGCGCGCGACACTGGTTCCTCCGATAAAGTCGTTCAACAGCGACTACCTCACAGTAACTGTTGCGGTGCTGGGGACGACTATCAGCCCTTATCTATTTTTCTGGCAAGCTTCGCAAGAAGCTGAGGAAGTGCAAGTCCGTGCCGAGGAAAAGCCGCTGCGGAAGGCTCCGTCTCAGGCGGCAAAACAGTTGCGGAGAATCAGAATCGATACGTACGCGGGCATGGCAGTATCCAACGGCGTGGCGTTCTTCATCATGCTGACCTCGGCGGCCACTCTGCATGCTCACGGCAATACCACCATCCAGACCGCGACTCAAGCCGCCAGCGCTTTGCAACCGATGGCCGGACGTTTCGCCTACGCGCTTTTCGCGGTGGGAATTATCTCCACGGGGTTGCTGGCGCTTCCCGTCCTGGCGGGATCGGCCGCCTATGCCGTCGGCGAAGCGATGCATTGGCGTGTTGGGCTGGAGGTAGAACCTCGCCGCGCTACGAAATTTTACCTGACGCTGGGAGTAGCAACGTTTCTCGGCCTGTTGTTGAACTTCGTGCACTTGGATCCCATCAAAGCTTTATTTATCGCAGCCGTGATAAACGGATTGCTTGCCGCACCGGTCATGGCTTTGATGATGCTGCTGACACGCAGCCGTCGAATTATGGGAAAGTTTACGCTGCCGCTTTATCTACAAATCGCTGGCTGGGCCGGAACGGTGGCGATGTTCGTGGCGTCAATCGCGTTCCTGATCAGCAGTTTAAAATAAAAATCGCCACTGGCTGGAACGGCGCAGCGGCGATTTTCGCAATCCCCTTTTTAAAAATTCAACTTACGATTTCACCGTCAATTCGTTTTGCACCTTGTCCGCTCCGGCAATTTCAGAAGCTTTTGCGCCGATCGCGTTCTTCTCGTCCTCAGTATGCACCGGACCCTTTAAAGTGACCATGCCATCCCGTACGATAACTTTAATGTTATGCGCGTAGGTGGAGAGCGAAGAATCTCCAGCAATTGATTTGCGAATCTTCTTGGCGAGGTCCCGATCTGCAGACGTTTCTTTCTGTTGGTCGGCGGTTACCGCATCCTTGCTGCGCGCCTCTTTATTCTGCTTGATATTGTCTGGTTGCGCCTGCGGGTCCGATTGGGCAAACACTGGGATGCTGTTGACTGAAAAGCCAGCGATTCCAATTCCCAAAGCGGCAATTCTTAGTGCTCTGCTATTGATTTTCATTGTCTCTCCTCAGGGAAGACGTGCCTGATTGGCAACCGTCAAGATATTTCCATTCGACCTAAACGGCCATACCGGATGATGGGTAGTCCGTGAATGTACAGAAAGGTAGACCGCATGAATATTCACAAATCGGTGTTATTCCCAACCGATATGCAGTGAAATCTGTATTGGATTGTTTTCACTGCTGCAACAGGATGAGTGCGCCGGAAATGGAACTTTGAATAGCGAACAGAAAGAACTCAACGAAGGCACTCAACAAGGAGGATTCAATGGCTAATAAAAATAAATCCGTATTTGGAATCTACTCGAGCCGCAGCAGTGTGGAAAACGCCGTAACCACGCTGAAGGATTCTGGCTTTCAGCATTCCGACGTCTCCGTACTCTTGCCGGAAAATCTAGGCTCCAAGGAAATCGCCACCGAGAAGAACACCAAAGCTCCGGAGGGCGCTACGACCGGCGCGGGGTCAGGTGCGGTTATCGGAGGCACGCTGGGTTGGCTGGTAGGGATTGGTGCGTTAGCGATTCCTGGCCTCGGACCCTTCATCGCTGCCGGACCGATCATGGCAGCTCTCGCGGGTATGGGAGTCGGCGGCGCAGTTGGCGGCGTGACCGGCGCCCTTGTAGGTATGGGCATTCCGGAGTTCGAAGCCAAGCGCTACGAGGGCAGATTGCAAAAGGGCGGAATTCTGGTTTCCGTTCACTGCGATACTTCCGAGGAAATCAAGCGCGGCAAGGAAATCCTTGAGCGCACCGGTGCGGAAGATGTCTCCACCGCCGGCGAAGCCTCAACCGATGTGAAGAGCACACCCTCGGCGAAAAAAGCCGCAACCAATTACTAAGGCCAACTAAAAATCAGCGCATGGAATAGGAGAACCCAGAATGTTCATAATCCTGTTCGTGATTTTACTTCTGTTGTGGCTGGGTGGCTTCCTGGTGTTTCACATATCCAGTGCCCTGATTCACATCTTGCTGCTGTTCGCGGTGATTTCGTTGATCGTGCATTTCTTTCAGCGCAAACCCGTCGCGTAGTGGTAGGCCCTGGCTCCTTTATCAGCAGCCAGGGCCTTTTTCTTTTGAGCCCTCGGCTAAGAATGCAGAACGTTACACCACAGCAACTCCGCGCTTTTTGGGATGGTGGGTGGCGAAGTCTACGGATTTCTGTGCCGTGACGATGTGGCGAAGCCGCTACGTCCTTTCCACAGTCCAACTGAATAGTCATTATTGCGCTTCCACCTTTAAGTATTAAGATAGCCTTTCCCAACAAACGCCCGAGCGGCGCAATCACGATTTTGGTCGCACAAAATAAATTCGTCGTTGAAGTACGAAAAACACATCGATAAATCAAACACTACCTCGCCCCGGGAGAAAGAAGAATTACTATGAAAAAAAACGAAAAGAAGAGCCTCATTAGGACTGCAAACGCCCCGAAGGACCACCCTGCACTTGAAGAACCGAGCAAGAAGGCCGTCGCTGAAGTGCGCAGAACTTCGGGCGGAGGAACTCGTAAAACCGCCGGCGGTGAAACGCACCAAACGGCGTCCGGGACAGATGCAATCCTCACTACGAATCAAGGAGTGCCCCTCTCCGATAATCAGAATTCTCTGAAAGCCGGGAAACGTGGCCCGACGCTTCTGGAAGATTTTATTCTGCGCGAAAAAATCACGCATTTCGATCACGAGAGAATTCCAGAGCGCATTGTTCACGCCCGCGGAGCAGGTGCGCACGGCTATTTCCAGCCATATCGGTCTATGAAGGACGTTACCCGAGCGGCCTTTCTCTCCGATCCCAAAGTTAAGACGCCGGTTTTTGTGCGCTTCTCGACGGTTGCGGGCGAACGTGGTTCCGCCGACCTGGCACGTGACGTTCGCGGCTTCGCCGTCAGGTTCTATACCTCGGAAGGCAACTTTGATCTGGTGGGCAACAATATTCCGGTCTTCTTCATCCAGGACGCCATTAAATTCCCCGATCTTATCCACTCCGTTAAACCCGAGCCTGACCGCGCATTCCCTCAAGCCGCCTCCGCGCACGATACGTTTTGGGATTTTATTTCGCTCATGCCCGAATCCATGCACATGATCATGTGGGTGATGTCGGACCGCGCCATCCCACGCTCTTTCCGCATGATGGAAGGATTCGGTATTCATACTTTCCGCGTGGTGAATGAAGCCGGCGAATCGAAGTTCGTCAAATTCCACTGGCGCCCGAAGCTGGGGAACAGTTCCGTTGCCTGGGACGAAGCTTTGAAAGTTAACGGTGCCGATCCGGATTTCCACCGCAGAGATTTATGGGATGCGATCAGCATGGGGGACTTTCCGGAATACGAGCTGGGCTTACAGATATTTGACGAAAAAACGGCGAACAGTCTGGACTTTGATGTTCTGGATGCTACCAAGATTATTCCCGAGGAAATCGTTCCCTTGGAAATGGTCGGTAAATTGGTTCTTGATCGCAACCCGGACAACTTTTTCGCGGAAACCGAACAAGTGGCCTTCTGTCCCAGCCATATTGTTCCGGGAATTGACTTCTCCGAAGATCCGCTGTTGCAAGGGCGGCTGATGTCGTATCTCGATACGCAACTGAGCCGCCTCGGCGGACCGAATTTTCACCAGATTCCCATTAACCAGCCAAAGTGTCCGTTCGCCAATTTCCAGCGCGACGGCATTCACCAGATGGCAGTTCCCAAGGGAAGAATCAGCTACGAGCCAAATTCGCTGGAGCCGGATGGTCTGCGCGAATCCCCGGAGCGCGGATTTCAAACCTCGGCGCGGCCTGTTGAAGGAACCACGCTGCGAATCCGTTCGGAATCGTTTGCGGATCATTATTCTCAAGCACGCCTTTTTTATCGTTCCATTACGCCGCCCGAGCAAAAGCATCTGGCCCAGGCGGTGAGCTTTGAACTATCCAAAGTTGAAACCGAAGCCATTCGCTTGCGCATGCTCGGTCATCTTCTTCTGGTGGACAAAGGCCTCGCCCAGGAAGTGAAAAATAATTTGGGCGTAACAGCTACAATTGAGGAAATAACTCCCGCGCGCAAACCCATCGATTTGAAGCCCAGTCCGGCGTTGCGTCTGTACGGAAAAACCAAGCCGACACTCGCTGGCAGAAAAGTGGGGATTTTGTTGGGCTCGGGTTTCGATGCGGAAGCCATGAAGTCTCTGGTGTCGGAAATCAAAAAAGAAAACGCGGTATCTGCCATCGTAACCACTAAGGTGCAGGGCGAGGTCGACGCAAAAGGCTCGTTACACCCGGGAGAAATGGCGCTGCGCGGATCGCCTTCCGTCGTGTTCGATGCTGTGGTGGTTCTTTCCGGCGCCGAGGGCGACAAGCAACTCGCTAGCGATCCGAGTGCCGTCGGGTTCCTGATGGACGCATTCCGGCACTGCAAAGCCATAGGCTACTCCGGCATTCCGTCATTAACCGCAAAGGTCGGTCTCAAAAACGGCCCGGGCGTGGTTACGCTGGAAGGCAAGGGCGGCGTTAAGAGTTTCATCGACGCGGCGCGCAACGGCCGCTTCTGGGAGAGAGAATCGAGCAAACCCTGATCCATGCAAGCTCGTTAAAATTGAAACAAGGGGGCCTTCGTCTAAGAGTATTAAAACGATGGCCCGGTATTATCTGCACGTTGCGATTCAACTATCGTTGAACGCCGAACTATTTAGCATCGTTATCCAGTGCTCTTCAGTTGAAATTTTTCGATTTGAAAAATTGAAAACTATTGTGCCCTTCCTAAGTAGACAACACGGCCTCGCCGAGTTATCTTTTATCCTTGTACTGGGTGCTGGATGCGTTTTTCCCTCCTAAAGACGCCCAAGGATTAATCTCAATGCCGGTACGCCGATTCGTATCATTCTCTGTTCTTTTCGTATTCCTTTTGGCGCCCGCTGCGTCAGCGCAGTTGCCGCGCCAGGAAAGTACTGACATCGCTCCCGCATCAATTATCGAAATGCACCGCAATGACGCGTGCTCGGTAGCGCCCACCGATGACGCACTCCCTTCTCTGTGTATTCCTGCATTCGCGACCAGCAGCATCCTCGCCAACGCCGAAACAAATCCGCCCGTTGCCACTCTTGACTTGCTGGTTCCCGCGGGCACGGCTTTACGCATCACCACCGATCAGCGCGTACGCATTTCGCATGCTGGAGAAATTGTGCACGGCACCGTTGTCGAATCGGTGTTTGCGTTCGATCAGGCCGTGATTCCCGCGGGTAGCATCGCTACAGGACGAATCATAAAAGTGGAGGCGGTTTCAGGAACCCGGCGCACGCTCGCGTACGCCAACGGTGACTTTTCTCCGTTTCATAAATATGAAGTGACCTTTGACACCGTAATTCTGCCGAATGGCAAACGCATTCCGGTGAAAACCACCGTGTCGCCCGGCACGACCGAAATGGTCCATCTGGTAACCAATACAAGCAACCAAAAACAGAAAAGCGTTGCCGGACGTGCCGCCGAAACTGCCAGGCAAGAAGCCAAAGGCAAAGTCGCAGAAGCCAAAAGCGAAATACGCAAATCATGGGACACCGTCGTCGCACCGGGACGCATGGATCGCGTTAAGCGTCTGCTGCTGGCGCAATCGCCATATCGTCGGCAATACCTCGATGCGGGAACGCGCTTCAATGCGGATCTCGAACAGAGTATTTCGTTCGGGAAAATCGAACGCAGCGCGAAGGACCTCTTTGCCATCGGCAGCGCTCTCGTGTCCGATACTACCTTGAAGGCGCGGTTAGTAGCCGAAATCAGTTCCGCGACGGCGACGCGGGGAAAGGCCGTCAACGCGGTGGTTACGGAACCATTGTATTCGCCATCCCACCAGTTAATCTTGCCGGCAAACAGCAAGATTGTCGGCGAAGTGGTGCAATCCGAAGCTGCACATAAGTTCCACCGCAATGGCGAGTTGCGCGTGATTTTTCAGCGCATAGAAATTCCAGCCGATGTGCAGCGTGCGGTTTTGCAGACTTCTCAAGCACCCTTAGAGCACTTGGTTACTGCGCACTCGCGAGTTGCCGGCAATCTGGAAGGTGTCGAAGTAGATCGGAAGGCGCGCATGACCCTCGATGAAGAAGGCGGAGCGCACACGACGGATAGCAAGACTCGGTACCTCTCCACCGGCCTGGCGATCCTGCTGGCAGCAGCGGCATCGCATCAAGACACCGAACATGGAACCGTGGACAGTGCAGGGGACCCGGGAGTTCGTAGCGCAGCGGGCGGATCGGGTTTTCGTCTGGTGGGCGCAGCCATTAGTTTCGCCGCCAAATCTTCTCCGATTTCAATCGCGTTCGGTGTTTACGGTGCTTCTGAATCCGTCTATACAAATTTCCTGTCGCGCGGGCATGAAGTCGTCTTTCCGAAAGACACCGCCCTTGAAATCGGCTTCGGCAACACGCATTCGCAGACTGGCCAAGCCATCAGCCCGAAATAATCTGTGCCAAGATTTTCGCGTGAGCTGCACAAACTGGCCCGGCTCCGTGAGTACTTCACGGAGCCGGGAAGAAGATTCGAAATGGTGGTCTCCCGCTTTAGAAAGCGAGCCTCAGACCTAGCGACACAATGCGCGATTGCGGTGCGCCTAGTCCCTGTTGGGCAAGGCACTGTGATTTCCCGAACAGCTTGCTGTTCAGGTCCGACTCAATGCAGTCGAAGCTGGGATGGTTGAGAAGATTCTCGGCGTTTGCCTGGAAGCGAAGTTTTACGCTTTCCGTTAACCGGAACGTCTTGCTTAGCGCCAAGTCAAGTTGCGAGAACCTCGGCCCTACGAAAACATCTCGCCCAAGGGTACCAAAGCGTAAGTAGGGGGTACTTCCAGTTGGATAGGCGGGATTGGCGAAGAGTGAGTTCGGAGTCGAGCCTGGCGAAGGACAGTTGCCGCCGAACGTATTTGCAACATTTGACGGAAGCCCGGCCTCACCGCACCCAATTCGATTATTGTCCGTGAAAAAACCGTCGGCGGGGCTGGCACCACTGTAAACGGAAGTCGAGCCCACAAAATCAGGGTGGTCATTAACTACACCGTCCAGGTTGTAGTCTCCGCCGATGTTAAATGGCACGCCGTTCTGGTCCCGAATCAGCTTTCCGTTTGCGTCTCTGGCGCGGACCCGAGTCCGGCGATTGTGAACATCGATCGGGTGGCCGGAGTACAACTGGAAAAAGCTGCCTACTGACCAGCCTCCGAGAGCGTGCCCCACGAAACCCTTTTCACTCTTTAGGAACGGTAGTTCGTAGGTGACACTGAACTTGTAAGCGTGCCGATGATCGAAGCCCGCCCGACCATATGACAGGCCCGGCCTGGCATTCGAGAGGTAGTAATACGGCGCGGTGTTAGCAGTCGAACTGACGGCGGAGCATCCGGCGAACAATTCGGAGTTCACGTCCAGCAGTTTCGAGTACGTATATCCCGTCTGGAACTGCAAACCGTGCCCCATGCGCTTCTGCACTTCGGCAATAAGCGCGTTATAGTTGGAGCTGACGCTGTTCGAGCGGTAGTTGAATCCGGTATACAACGGGTTTGGTCGTTTCGGCGATAAGCTGCTACTCGGAGTCACAAAGTCGGCCTTAAAATATCCGATGCCGTCCACTCGGTTGTAGTTCTCCAGCATTGGCAAATGGCGGCCAAGACTGCCCTGGTAATTTACTCTGATCAGGAGGTTGTTTCCGAGTTGATGCTCAGCACCGAGATAAAAATTCTGGCCCGAAGAGTCTTTCATCTTCACATCCATGGTGCGGACAGAAACCCGGTGTGTAGAGTTCGGTATCGGATTGGTGGGGTCGTACGCAGGACCTAGCGACGCAGGGTTCGAGTAAAAAACCGCATCGCCATTATCATTTTCAAAGTCGGCCAGACCGTAGAAGGGAGGATTCCAGGCGCCATTCGACCAGATATTGTCGAAGATGCGATCAAAGGAGATACCGTAGCCGCCTCGAACCGCTGTCTTCCCCCGGCCAAAAGGATCCCACGCAAAACCGATACGCGGACCGAAATCTTTGTTCCGGGTGTGCCACATGCGGCTGACTGGACCAACTCGTAAACCTGCGATGCAGGCACGGTCAAGAATGCTGCAGTTTATGTTCGTAAATTGCGCCAAAATCCCGTGATCTTCGCTAGGGGCGCCGTAGCGGTCCCAACGAAGTCCCAAGTTTAGTGTAAGCCGTTGCGTAATTTTCCAATCATCCTGCACGAACGCGTAGTAGTCGTGATAAGTGTAATGGCGATACGCGCTGGCTTTGGCCCCGGTTGCGGGATTAATAGACGTCTCAGAGAAGTACGGATAGTCAGCCGCGAAATTCGCGTTGGTTTGGCTGAGGACGTTGGCGAGGGTGCCGTTAGGTTGCAGCACCGGATTTCCATCCGAACCAATATCACACGCAGGTTTAATTTGCCCACCCACGGGACAACCAGGGGCTGGCAATCCCGATCCCGATCCTGTATCCACGTTTATGGTGTTTAATTCGCCAAACTCGTAGTTACCCGGCAGCCCCAAATCCCAGTTGCGATAAAGGATGCCGGATTGACCACCGCCGCCTATCTTGATTGAATGACGCCCCACGGTCCAGGTCAGATTGTCCGTGGCACTCCAGCGATCCTGCACGAAGCCTTGCACCTGGCCGCCTTCAAAAGGGCCACCCAACGTGAATGCCAAACACCCCCCATTCTGATTATCGACAGTAATGCTAGGGGTTGTATTTTGCCCACTTCCCGCAAGAAATACGTTGAAGTGGCGGTTATGGGAAATAGTCAGTTCGTTCGCCAGTCGCGGCCCGAAGATGTGGGTCTCGTTCAAGGAGAGGTTGTGAAAGTGGTTGGCGGTGGTTCCATTTATGGGTCCGTTAGTGGCGAGAGGGCCGCCACCAAATTTATCAATGAACGACTGCCGGTAAATGTTCACCGCAAAACTGAGGCGGTCCTTCGAACTGAAGTTATGGTCAACCCGGGCGTAATAAGTATCCTCCGTGTCGGTTTGAGGGTCCGTAAACGAAAGACATCCCACCGGATTCGGCAAACCATTCCCCCAATAATCTGTACCTGCGCCGGTTAATGAAGTGCCGGGACAAGGCGCATCGGAAGTTACCGGAGGGTAGGCCGCGAGAATTTGTTGTGCAATCGGTCCGCCATGTGCCAGGACATTCGCGAGAGCAGCACTTGTTGGGACAAAGTTGTTCGCCGAGGTCGTGGAAGCAAGTAGCTTGATGCGGTCGTAGGCAAAAGAGAAAAATGTTTTGTCTTTGCGAATCGGACCGTCCACTTCCCCCCCAAACTGGTTGCGAATGTATTTCGGCCTCTTCGAAAGCAACCCCTGCGTGTCGTTATGCAGGTCGCGGTCATAGAAAAAACCATTCGCATTCAGCAAAGCATTGCGATTGAACTCATACACCTGTCTCTTATACACATC
>CAXMLS010000651.1:0-2119 GCA_964194235.1 uncultured bacterium
ATGTAGACGTAATCCGTGCTGATCTTTCGACCCGTGGGAGGAACCGGCCCACCTTGCCCGGTATGCGTTCCGTAGAAAATTCCGTAGGCGGCGACATTGTTCCGAGAGCTGTCCGTCGCGAATGATTTCACTTCGTACCGGGCGTCCGGCAGGACGGTTAACATGCCTTTCATCCAGTCTGTGTACTGCGCGAGCGTTTTTAAGTCCAGCAATGGTTCGGCCTGTGCCGAGAATGTCGCATTCGACGTACAATACGCGCGGCAGACTTCCCATCCCTTGCCCGTCTCGCATGCGTCGAAGAAGGCTTCCGCGACGTCCGTGATCGATGCTGTTTTTGGCATCATGATGGTCTCCGCCTTTTCTGAGTGACACTTCGGACCGGCATGTGTTCTCCGGAGGGTACCACAACTCGCCCGCATCGATTACGAGAAGATGGTCGGCAACTCTTCCATAATCCGATAGGGTAAGAGTAGCCCGTGACTCGGGCGCAAAACCGAGAGGCGTCGATGATCGGTTGCGAACGACGTCACTTCTACGTGTAGCCGACTGTACGGCCATGACGGGCTCAATCAGCTCATTCTCGTCTGCACTTTCTCTGAGCTGGCGTAGAATACATTGCCATGCACAGTGCAGATCACTGCCCTATTGGCGGAGACTGAAATACGGGACGCATGGCAGCTAGAGGAGAGTCCAGTGTACGACGCTATCGTAGTGGGTGCCCGCTGCGCGGGTTCTGCCACCACCCTACTGCTCGCCCGGAAAGGATACAAGGTATTGCTGGTGGATCGCTCAACGTTCCCAAGTGATCTGGCCTTCTCTACTCACTATATCCATCAAGCTGGGACTGCACGGCTGAGGCGATGGGGGTTGCTCGATAAAATTGCAGCATCGAATTGTCCGCCGATCACCACGTTCTACTTCGATTTTGGCTCTTTCGTTTTAACGGGCTCGCCTCCCCCTGCAGATGATGTGAAGGAAGCGTATGCGCCGCGCCGCAAAGTGCTGGATGCCATTCTGGTTGAGGCAGCGGTCGCCGCAGGAGCCGAGTTGCGGACGGGTTTCTCAGTTGAAGAACTACATCGGGACAATGACCGGGTCACCGGAATTCGTGGGCGCGAGAAGAATGGATCAGCCACATCTGAAAAGGCGCGTATTGTCGTTGGAGCCGATGGGCTGCATTCGACGGTAGCTCGTGCAGTGCAGGCACCTGAGTACAACACTAAACGGCCGCTGCAAGGACCCTACTTTTCGTACTGGAGCGGCGTGCAAATGAAAGGATTTGAATTTTATCCAGGTCCGTATCGCGGAGCGTTCGGCTGGATGACGAACGATGGCCTGGCCCTGATCGGTGTCGGCTTTGCTGCACAAAACCACCCGACCGTACGCACCGATATTGAAGCACACTACCTGCGAACGATTGCCGAGGATGCACCCGAACTGGCGGGGCGCATCCAGAGCGGTCATCGCGAAGAACGGTTTGTGGGCGGCCTCATTCCAAACTACTTTCGCAAGCCGTTTGGGCCCGGCTGGGCACTCGTCGGCGATGCGGGTTATCTGAAGGATCCCTGCACAGCTGAGGGCATCACGGACGCCTTCCATAGTGCCGAACTGCTGGTGGACGCGATTGATTCTGGCCTGAGTGGACGTCAACCACTCGATGCAGCGTTGGAGTGCTATGAGCAGCGACGCAACGAGGCTGCATTTCCTCTGTATGAGTTCACCTGTCAATTAGCGACGCTTTCGCCCCCGCCACCAGAAATGCAGCAACTCCTGGCAGCCCTGCGTGGAAATCAGGAACAGACAAATCGGTTCTTCGGGCTCTTTGCTCAGACTGTGTCTGTACCAGCGTTTTTCGCACCAGAAAACATGCAGCAGATATTCGGTCGAAATCCGCAGACTCCTGCTTAAGGAAGATTTCGTATTCTCGCTCTGGTTCGGGGAAAGTTTAGCGTCGGTCCATCGCAGGGTAACTTCAGCCTTGGTGTCAACTTATTACGGGCAAACCGCCCTGTGGCAACCCATGGTCTCGTCGTTCAGCAATCCGCAGCGGACGCGGCGATTCTGGACGAGTGGTCGGCAATCCGGAAGTTGTGGCGAAAAGTCGCGATAGGTCCTGATA
>CAXMLS010000652.1:0-8642 GCA_964194235.1 uncultured bacterium
GATGTGTATAAGAGACAGGCGTAAGGGCCTACCCCCCGCGCCCTTGCAACCAGAACGCAGTGAAGGAACTGACCGAACGCAAGATCTCTGAAGTATCGATCCCTAATCTGAGGGCGGACTAAATCGCGACGACCAATGGCTTCATCAACCCAAATCCAGACGCGGGCTCTCGTTGAACGGCACTATGCCGTCGCGGAAATTGCTGCGATGTGGAATCTGAGCACCGACAAAGTTCGTGATCTTTTTGAAGACGAGCCTGGCGTCCTTGTCATCGGACGGCGAAACCCCCGTAAGCGGCGGTACGTTACCCTGCGCATACCAGAGTCAGTTGTCGAAGGGGTTTATTCCCGCCTCTCATCCAAGGCAGAGATTCGGTAAACGAAGGGTAAGAGAAGCTGCGCCGGTCGGACCAAGTTCAGTTAGGCCGACGAAGACCGTTATCCCCTGCCAAAAGGGTAGGGGTACGCTAATTATACGCCCAAGAATTGAGTATGAACCTGGTGAATGTCCGCGTCACGAACGTGTCCACGAAGTGAAGATGAAGGATTTACGAAATGGCTTGATGCCAGCGGAGGAAGCCCGCGTGAGACCATGGACCGGAGTCGGATAAGAGAAGTTTTGGGAAATACCCGCTTAGCCTAGCTTCCAGGCTTTCTTGATCGATTCTTCGAGCTTTATCTGTCGCGACTTCACCCATGGTGAATAGTGCCGCTCCGTGATCCTGATTGAAGAATGTCCCAAGAGCACCGAATCGGTTTCGAGTGGAACCCCAGCCTTCAGCAGGTTTACCGAAAACGTATCCCGAAACCGGTGAGCGTACCCCTTTATCCCGGCAAGCTCAAACACCTTGGCCAAACTCCTCTGCCAATCGGCCACCGTGGATTTTGCGAGGCCGTGCCCCGACCAGAAGAAATATTTTCCGCGCGGGTTCAGCTCTTCCAATTCTTCCACGATCTTTTTCGGCAGCGGCAGCCAGACCGGCTGCCCCGTCTTTTGTGTGTAGAGCAGCAGCTTATTTTGTGGAGCTTGTCTCTTGAGAGCGTCGCTGCGTCCCTGATACGGAGACCCGAGTAGCGAAGCAGATTGACGAACGCGCGAACGCGCTTTCCATTATCGACGCCGTAGATTCCCTTGTTCGGATAAACCTCGGTGACCCAAAGGATCTTCCCGATCTCGTTATCTGCGAAAGGAAGTGTGGGCGTCGGCCGCGCAAGCGGAGCCTTTATGAGCTTCGCCGGATTTTCCCACGCCCAGCCGGATTCTACGCAGAACCTGAAGAACGTCCGCAGGCGTTCAAGTTTTTTTCGCGCCGAGACAGGACCCATCTTCCAAGATTCCCGGTATTGACGCATCTCCGAGAGCGAGAGCGAAGCGACCGCTTGCCGAACCCATCCTTCAATTCCTTGGCGAGGAGCGCGTACTTATCCAGAGAGGCGGTCGAGAGTTTGCGGGCTTCACAATCCTTGATAAAGGCGCCGCACGCGACAGCGATTGTCGCGTCCTCGCTCTTCCCGCAGCCACCTTCCCAATCACGGACCAGCTTTTGCCCGGCCTCTCAGTTTCTGAGGTCGAGCGATTTCTTCAACCATTTCCCATGGAGCGTGCCTTGCGCCCAGATCGGGCATTGGCATTTTTTCTGGGTCCGCAGCCGGTGCGGACAGCCCCTCATGTGCCTTCTGTAGAGATTCAACACCCGAACAGGCTATGACAAACTGGAACGCAAGTGGAACGCGATGTCTTTGTCTTAAATTAACTCATATTTTTCAATAAGATACATGGTGGAGGCGGGGGGAGTCGAACCCCCGTCCGAAAAGCGCTACGAGCCGAAGACTACATGCTTAGCTCAATTCAGTTTTTTTTGCCCGCCACGCTCAGAATGAGCAAGAAACGCAGCCAGCTAGTCCGATGGTTCTCGCCTAAGCCTTACGGACCGAAAGGCTCAAGCCAGCCCACTGAATGACGTCTGACCCCAGGCCCGCAGGCGAGGCTTGGGCAGACGTTGCGCTTAATTAATTAAGCAGCAAGTGCCAAGTTGTTGTTGGCAGTTCTAGTTTCCACCAGATTACGGGCAGGTGGCCCCCGGCATGCCTTCGGGCCGCGACAGCTTCCGTCGAAACCGTGTCGCCCCCATCGGAACATCTCTATTATACCACCCGGGCCAAGCGCTCCAAGGCCTGCTGTCTAACGGACACCCCCACACGAAACAACCGGCCACATGCACAGTGAGCCACGCGGCCGCATCGCGTCTACGCTCTCGCCGTCTTTTAGCGGTATCCGCCGGCAACCACCAGCGTTTCACCGGTGATCCATCCGGCATCCGCCGAAGCCAGAAAAACAGCGGCAGGAGCAATGTCCTCCGGCTTCCCGATGCGTCCAAGCGGTGCTTGCGCCTCGTATGCCTTGCGAAAATCACCCTCGTTGAAGCCCACGGTATGCACACCCTCGGTTTCGACCAGGCCGGGGTTGATTGAATTCACGCGAATCTTGCGTGGCCCCAGCTCCTTGGCAAGAGACCGCGTCACGCTGTCTACCGCTCCTTTGGTGGCGCTGTAGACCGAGGCATTCGCCGGAGAAGCGAAGCTGGCAACCGAGCTGATGTTGACGATGCTGCCGCCGGCCTCGCCGAAGTGCTTGGCCGCTTCCTTCGACGCGAGCAGCAGTCCCAGAACATTCAGATCGAATTGCTTGTGAAAATGTCCCTCCGTAACTCCCTCGATCGGCAAGAACTCGTAAATTCCCGCGTTGTTAATCAAGATATCCAGCTTGCCGAATTGCTTTTTCGCTTCGGTAAAGAGACGCTCGATGTCCTTTTCCTTCGCCACGTCCGCCTGAATCGCCAGGGCCTTCCCGCCTTTTCCCTTAATGTCGGCCACTACGCGGTCGGCACCCTCCCTGCTGGTGGCGTAGTTGACCACTACCGACGCACCCTCAGCCGCGAGATGTTTCGCGATGGACGCGCCGATACCCTTGGATGCGCCCGTGACGATTGCCACTTTACCTGCTAATTTCTGCGACATGAAACCCTCCTCGTATTTGATTATGTACCTGCCAGTACAGATGCAACGGTTCTGGCGTTGGATATATAGTTTTTTACCGCTTGGTATAAAAGCCGTATAATGGAAGGGCATGAAGGCCACGAAATCTCCATCCCCAATTGGACGTCCGCGCTCTTTTGACACCAGCAAAGCCCTCGATCGCGCGTTACAGGTGTTCCGGCGCAAAGGCTACGAGGGCGCATCTTTGACCGACCTGACCAAAGCCATGGGCATCAACCGTCCAAGCCTTTATGCCGCCTTCGGGGACAAGGAAGTTTTGTTTCGCAAGGTGCTTGACCGGTACGCGGAAGGTCAGCTATCGCTGGCGCGCGAAGCCCTTAGCGAGCCGACCAGTCGCGCGGTCGTTGAACGTCTGCTGTGTGGAACCGCCGAGCGGATAACCTGCCCGGATAATCCGCCCGGATGCTTACTGGTGCAAGGCGCGCTCGCGTCAGGGAATGGCGCCGATTCCATACGCCGTGAATTAACCTCGCGCCGCTTGGCGGGTCAGGTCGCGCTGCGCCAACGTTTGAAACGAGCCAAACTAGATGGCGATCTCCCGCCCGAAGCCAACCCCGCCAACCTTGCCCGCTACATCTTCACAGTCATCCAGGGTATGGCGGTTCAGGCCGCAGGCGGAGCTACCCGCGCGGACTTACGGCGCGTTGCTCAGATAGCGTTGCAATCCTGGCCGGTGCCAAGGAACCCGCGTGAGAAACAATTGGGCACACACACCCAGTCGGGCGATTGACTCTAAGCTGAGTAACTCCCAAAATCACAAAACGGGGCAATTTGGCTGAACCGCCCCCAAAAACGCTATGCCACACGAATCCAACGCCATCGAGCAAGCCATTTCGCGAGCGGTTCGCGATAACCTGGAGCGCATTCAGCGCACCACGGAGGAATTGAATCAAGCCGTCAATGACGTGGTAGCGGCGTGCGCCAGCAGCAAGCCTACCAACGCGCTGCCGCCAATGTTGCGCGCGCAAACGTCAGCTGCCTCGATCGCTGCAGCGCTCGAAGTACTTTCCCGATTTGTCGCTCTGACTTTGCAACCAGGTCCGCGCTCTCCGCTGGAAGCGGAGATGACCCGGCTGGCCTCTGCAATCGCCGAACAAGCGCACCATGCACCTTCGATAGAAGCGCCGCCGCCAACTGCGCCGCACACTGAGGTTGCTCCGGAGCCAGCGCCTTCGGTAATTCCGGCAGATTCGCATCCTGTTTCTGCCGAGCATTCGCACACCGAGCCAGTTCTTGAATCGCCTCCACCCGAATACCATCAGCCGGATATTGAGCCGTCCTACGCGGAAGAAAGTTTGCCGCAAGCCGGTCCGTATCCCACCGATGTGGAACCGGAAGCGACCGGCGATTTCGACGTAAACCGGCTGTCTTCCGAGGAGCAAGAATTGCATCGCCGCGCCAATCGCGTTGCGAAGGTCTCCATGCAGGACATTAAAATGTTGCGCCCGGAGCAGGTGCGCCTCGGTCGCGAGCAAAAAGATTTGTGTGTTCGATTGCGTGACGACATTGAAAAAGCTCATCGAGAATACGATCGCCGTTTTCGCCCCATCATGGACCATCCGGTGGACTATTTTTATCGCTGGATGGTGGAGATTCTCGCCGATGGCGATGCGCATGCCCTGGGGGAATATCCTTACGCCGTTCCAGCACATCACCGCTAGATCGCCAGAGTTGCGCGCCGCATCAAAAAGCTTCGGCGTGCCCATAAGTTTCCTCAGGGATTTTCGCCCACGTCATAACTTGCGTCCCGGCTTCTTTACGCGTTCCGCAGCGCTCTGCCTGTGCTTGTCGCTTGTATTTGGGGATGCCAGCGCGTTGTTTGCGCAACCGCCGCAATCGCGAATTCCCCGAAGCCAGTCGAAGAAAAAATCAAAGAAACAAAAGTCCGCGCCGTGCCGCACTGGCTGCGCGTTGAACACCACCGCGCCGGAAATAACTTCTCCCGCGGCCAGCGATGGTTCCGCACAGACCGAGTTAGGATCCCTTGCGCGCGGCCTGCACACCGCAACTCCCGGCGCGTACGACCGGCTTTCCGCATTCGCTAACAGAAACGCTGCCAACGTTTGGGGCCCACGCGCCGCACTGGCGCTCGGCTATGATGATTACAACAGGAATCGCCTCCCGCAGGCGCAAGCCTGGCTGGCAAAAGCCCAAAAAGAAATCTTGCTGCGCGAGTACGTTTTGTACTGGTCCGCCCAGGTAAAGCGTTCGCAAAAACGTATGCCCGATGCCTTCGCCGATCTCGAAACGTTCCGTAAAAATTATCCCAACACCGCTATGCGTGAGCAGTTCTTGGAGTCCTATGCGCCTACTGCGCTTGAAACTGGGCACGCGCAGGACGCCATCGACGCGCTGAACGCCTATACGCCGACGAATACTCGTCCGGTTTTGTTGCTGGAACGCGCCCAGGCTTACAAGACAGCGCATCAGTTGGGGCGCGCGGCCAAGGATTACCAGGCGCTGTATTACAAATACGCTCTCTCCGACGAAGCCAAAGCGGCCGCCACTGCTTTACCCGCCATCGCGCGCGAAATGGGCCAGGAATATACCGCTCCAACAGTGGAAATGCAGATTCAGCGCGCGCAGTTATTTTTTGATGTGCATAAATGGAAAGAAGCCCGCACCGAGTTTGAAACGATTTTAAATTTGCTGCGCGATCCAGCTAATCCCAAACGCCAGCTCGCGCAGCTTCGCATCGCACAAACGCGGCTTCACCCGAAAGGTACCCACACGATTTTGTCGTCGCTGACGACTCCCGATCCTGAAGTCGATGCGGAGCGTTTGTACGGCCTCTCGCAAGCCTACCGCTCGGAAAAAAACGAATCTGAGATGTTCGCCACGCTGGACCTGATCGCTCAGAAATATCCACGCAGCGTATGGGGCGAGGAAGCGTTGATGGCCGCGGGCAATTATTATTGGGTGCTGCTCGATCGCACAAAAGCCGTTGGCTATTACCAGCGCTTGCTTGACGCTTTTCCGGACGGCAAGAACGCTTACAACGCCGAATGGCGTGCAGCGTGGGTCGCCTTTCTCAACAAGCAATCCGACACAGACCAGCGGCTCACCGCGTTTTTGCTGAAGTATCCCGTCTCGGCGAACGCCGTGGACGCTTTGTACTGGCTTGGCCGCAGCGCCGAACGCGGTGGCAATTCCTCTCACGCGCGCAGCTATTATGAGAAAGCCATCGAGCGTTTTCCGCAGACGTATTTCGCGCATGCGGCCGCAAACCGATTGCAGCAGTTAGGTCCCGGCGCGGACGATCCGCCGGAGCTCCTGGCAAAAATTCCGCCGCCGCCCGCCCTGCGGCCATTCGATGAACCAGTCCCTGCTTCCGCCGCCGATCGTTGGGCCAAGGCGCAGGCGCTGCGTATCATCGCGTTCGACGCTTCCGCGGAACTCGAGTTGAAGAACGCATACTTTGCAACATCGTCTCCGCGCTTTTTAGTTGAAGCCGCGCAGGCGGCTTTCGATCAAGGACACTTCGCGGCTGGCATGGCTTACGGACGGGTCATTCTTCCCAGCTTCGAATCGCGTAAACTTTCAGACGCTCCCATCGCTGTATGGAAAATTCTTTATCCGCTACCGTACGAAGTCTCGCTGCGCCGGGAAGCCGCGAGAAATAATTTCGACCCCATGTTCGCGGCGGGTTTGATACGGCAGGAATCTACTTTTCAGGCGGATATCGTCTCTTACGCCAACGCCATCGGCCTCATGCAGGTGTTGCCCAAAACCGGAAAGATCCTGGCGAAGCAGTTGAAGATTCACTACAACAAAAAGTTGTTGTACGACGCCAACTACAATCTTCAGTTGGGCATGCTGTATATCGCCAATCTCGTTCGCTTGACCGGCGCGCCGGAATACGCTGCCGCCGCTTACAATGCCGGGGAAGATCGCATCGCGTTGTGGAAGGCCGAGCGCAACTATGAAGAGATACCAGAGTTAGTGGAATCTATCCCTTTCACGCAAACCCGCGAATATGTGCAGATCGTCTCGCGTAACGCCACTCTCTATCGCATGATTTATGGCTCCAACGAAACGGGAGACGCGTCCCCGGTAAATCACAGCTGGTGATCAGAACAATTACAGGTATCGTTTCTTCGATTTTAGAAAATTGTGGCCCTTCCTGCTGCAAATGCTGCGTAAAATTCTGAAGCATTCCATCAAGAATTCTGTAAGCTAAAGGCGCCAAATGGAAACTCCCAAGCCCGCTGTGAATCCATCCGGTGAATTGGCCAGACGCATGCTCTCCGCGAAGGCCGAACAGTTCACCGAATCCGTCATCCGGGAGATGACGCGATTGGCGCTGGAGCACAAAGCCGTAAATCTCTCGCAGGGCTTCCCCGATTTTGCGGCTCCCGCGGAAATCAAAGAAGCGGCGCGCCAGGCCATTGCCGACGACATCAATCAATACGCGATTACCTGGGGCGCGAAGGCTTTGCGCGATGCGATCGTCGAGAAATTTGAGAACACTCAGGGGATTCGCGTTGACCCGGAGCGTGAAATTACCATCTGCTGCGGCTCCACCGAAGCGATGATGTCCGCGATGATGGCCATCATTAACCCCGGCGATGAAATTGTTGTTTTCGAGCCTTACTACGAAAATTACGGGCCCGACGCGATTCTAAGCGGCGCAACTCCGCGTTTCGTCAAGCTTCGTCCGCCCGATTGGACCTATGACGAGAAGGAGCTCGCCGCAGCTTTTGGCCCGCGCACCAAGGCCATTATCCTGAACACCCCCAATAACCCCACCGGGAAAGTCTTCACTCGCGCGGAGCTCGAATTCATTCGCGATCTCTGCGTGCGTTGGAACGCGTTTTGCATCACCGACGAAATCTACGAGCACATTTTGTACGACGGCGCGGAACACATTTCCATGGCACGCGTCGAAGGTATGCGTGAGCGCACCATCGTCATCAATGGCATGTCCAAGACCTATAGCGTCACCGGCTGGCGCGTCGGATGGGCCATCGCTCCACCCGCTCCAACCGCCGCGATCCGCAAGGTGCACGATTTTCTTACCGTTGGCGCGGCGGCGCCGTTGCAGCAGGCTGGCGCGATGGCGCTCAAATCGCCGCCCTCCTATTACCAGAATTTGGCCAGCAGTTATCACGAGAAGCGCGAGCGGTTATTAAAAATTCTCACGCGCGCTGGTTTCACGGTATTCAAACCGCGCGGCGCGTACTACATCATGACGGATATTTCGCGGTTTGATTTTACGGACCGCAGCGGTTCACAAAAAACAACCAGGGACGTGGCATTCGCTAAATTTCTGGTGGAAAAAGTTGGTGTCGCCGTCGTGCCTGGTTCCAGCTTCTATGGAAATCCAGCCGACGGCGCGTCGCAAGTGCGCTTCACGTTTTGCAAAAAAGAATCCACCTTGGCCGCCGCTGAGGAAAAGCTGTCGCGCTTGCAGGAGCATCTCGCCGGTAATCGCTGAACCGACGATTATCCAGGGGTGCCCACCAGCGGAAACTCAATGTGTATGTTGGAATTCTAGGGTAGGAGGCTAACGGTCGGTGACTGTGGTGGCCAGCCTCCCACCCCGCGAGTGGTCTTGCCTGTATAGACGCTGTCTCTTATACACAT
>CAXMLS010000653.1:0-4566 GCA_964194235.1 uncultured bacterium
CCATCAACGCGCTGGAGGAAGCGGCGGGCGGGCGTTGCACATTTCGCGAAAGCGATCACGCCATCGTGTCGTTGGGCGGCGGCGGAGATGGACGGCGTGGCGGACGCGGAAATGTTCCGGGATACGGGCGGGGCCGCGGTGCGAAGCAAAAACAATTTACATGGCGCCTGGGTGATCGCGTGCGCGTGCGCGCGGAACGAATCGATCCTATGCGCAAGCGCGTTGAATTCGCGCTGGTGAGCGTGTAGTGGCGATTGCTGCGATTCGGGTGGGATTAAAAGTTTGCCGTAACCGAGCGCACCTGGCGCCGAACAAAACGATCAGCGCTTTGCTGCTTTCGCTGGCTTCGCTTCTAAATTTATTTTTTCGTTTTTGCGCTTCAATCGCACGACGCGTCCCAGATATTCCTGCCCCTCAGTGGAATTCGCTGAATCGTCGCCTTGAACTTCAGCGGACGCGCCTTTAGCAAGGTCTTTGGATTCGGCGATGCGTTGCGCAACGAGTTGCGCGCCGCGCTGAAACAACACCACATCGCCCGAACGCATATTCTCGAGCTTGTCTCCGCGGATCAAGGCGACATCGCCGGGATGCAGCAGCGGCAACATTCCGGTGCCGCGCACGTGCAAGGAAATGCGCCCACGCATCTTGAGGGAGCCGGCAATCTGCTCGGCATCCCCTCTGCGGCGTTCACCCTGGACTCTCTTGGTCTTTTTTCGGCGTTCCTGCATAGCCAGATCAGGATGCGGGTTTGAAATGGCCCGGTCAATGAAGCGCGAACGCGAGTTGCTTAAAAATTCAGTAACTCATGAGTGGAACTGCTCGTTTGTACACCCGGACCGGGGACACGGCGGACCTATCGTTTCGAACCCGCCGTTTAATTCTGTTATTCTGGAAGCTTGCTTGAGGCGTCTTATTCCCCGGACGTTATAAATATCAAAGCTGGAGAGGAAATCAGCCATCGTGACTTCGTCCATAAGTTTTGCAGCAACCGCCAAGCGCAAATTTAATTTTAATGCCGGGCCGGGAGCCTTACCACTGCCGGTACTGGAGCGCATTCGCGAGGAACTTCTCGATTGGCGCGGCAGCGGCATGTCGGTGATGGAGATGAGCCACCGCTCGCCGGAGTTTGAGAGCATCAACAGCGCGGCGGAACAAGGATTGCGCAAATTGCTGGCAGTTCCGGACGACTACGCCATCGTTTTTCTGCAGGGCGGCGGAAGCATGCAGTTCACCATGGCGCCGATGAACCTGTGCTTACCGGGAAAACCGGTCGACGTGTTGCATACCGGCATGTGGACCGCGAAAGCGATCGGCGAGCTGAAAAAAGGAATACTGCACAACATTGCCGCTTCGACCGAAGCGGATAAGTTCGCGCGGCTTCCACGCCAGGAAGAAATGAAATTTTCCGACGAAGCTTCGTACACGCACATCTGCACGAACAACACCATTGAAGGCACGCAGTGGCACGCCATCCCCGATACCGGAAGCGCGCCGCTGGTTGCGGACATGTCGTCGGATATCGCTTCGCGTCCCGTGGAGGTGAAGAGATACGGGGTAATTTTCGCCGGCGCGCAGAAAAACCTGGGACCTTCGGGCGTAACGATTGTGATCGTGCGCAAGGACCTGGCCGAGCGCGCGGACAAAAATCTGCCCACCTTGTTGCAATACCGCACGCACATCAAGGAAAAATCGCTGTATCACACGCCGCCCACCTTCGCGATTTACATTGTCGGACTGGTGCTGGAATGGATTGCGGCGGAGGGCGGGATTCCGGCGATGAGCAAGCGCAACGACGCGAAAGCAAAACTGCTTTACGACACCATTGAAGACGGCGGTTTTTACTCCTGCCCGGTGGAACGAAGCTCACGTTCGAAGATGAACGTGGTGTTTCGCGTGGCCGGCGGCGACGAGGCCGTTGAAAAGCGGTTCGCGGATGGAGCTGCGGCGGCGGGACTGGTGGGAACACCCGGTCACCGTTCCGTGGGCGGCATGCGCGTCTCCCTGTATAACGCGGTTACGCCTGAAGCGGTGCAGGCGCTGACCACCTTCATGCGGGAATTTCAACGCACCAACGGATAAAAAAATAGCTCCACAAAATGAAAAAGGCGCGAACAGAACTTTGTTCGCGCCTTTTTGTTTGTTCGGATGACGTGCGCAGATTATTTACGCCAGGTCGAAAAGAAGAACCTCAGCGTTATCCACGCCCGTCAATTGCAGCGCTTTCTCCGCTGAAATCGCCGCACCGTCTCCTTCTTGCAACGGGACGTCGTTCAGCTTGACCTGTCCTCTTGCCACCTGCACGTACGCGTGACGGCCGGGCTGCAATTCGTGGCGAACCGTCTCATTTTTATCCAGAACGGTAGCGTACAAACGATTGTCCTGACGGATCTTTACGGAGCCATCGCTGCCATCCGGGGAAGCAACCAGCCGCAGCTTGCCTTGCTTTTCGGATCTGGTGAAATTTTTCTGGTCGTAGGCCGGCTTCAGCCCGGACTTTTCCGGCAGCATCCAGATTTGCAGCAGGTGCAGCGTGTCCGTTTTAGAAGGATTGAACTCGCTGTGCGTCACGCCGGTGCCCGCGCTCATGTACTGCACGTCGCCGGGCTTGATCACGGAACCGTTGCCCATGCTGTCGCGATGCTCCAGCGCGCCTTCCAGCACATAGGTGACGATTTCCATGTCGCGGTGCGGGTGCGTGGGGAATCCGCCTCCGCCCGCGACGCGATCATCGTTCAGCACGCGCAGGGTGCGGAACTGGTTGTGCTTGGGGTCGTAGTAGTCGGCAAATGAAAAGGTGAAACGGGTATTGAGCCAGCCGAGGTCGGCGTGGCCACGGTCGTTGCTTTTACGAATATCGATCATGGACGTCTCCGGTACTGCTGCTTTGTGTACTTTCCAACGAACGTACAATACTCGTTATAACGACTATTGTCAAGAGGCACATTATTCCAGGCGCACCCGCTCTGGCCCATCGGCCGCCTTACAGGACGCACCTATTCCTCCCGCTACAAAGCAAAGGGAATGACCCAGTTGCGATTCCGCCTGATGCGCCCGTGATTCCCGAAGGGCGTGCTTTGGTGTAAAGTAGGATGGATAGAGCATCGCCCAGATGCCTCCCGAGGTTCTTGCATGGAATCCGCTCTGCCGGCAACCCAGACGAGAGAAAAAACAGAGGGTTCCACTATGGCCCGTGAAACGCTGACCATAACCGACAACCGCACCGGCAAGAGTTACGAAATTCCCATCACCCACGACAGCATCCGCGCAGCGGACCTGCGGCAGATTAAAGTGGAAGCCAGCGAATTCGGGATGCTGAGCTACGATCCGGCGTTCAACAACACCGCCTCATGCATCAGTAAAGTGACGTACATCGACGGCGACGCGGGCATTCTGCGGTATCGCGGCTATCCCATCGAAGACCTCGCGGAAAAAAGCACGTACCTGGAAACGGCCTACCTGCTGCTGAACGGCGAGCTGCCTACCGAAGCGCAACTGAAAGACTGGACGTATCACGTCACGCATCACACCTTCATCCACGAAAGCATCAAGAAATTTCTGGACGGCTTTCATTACGACGCGCACCCGATGGGCATGTTGATTTCGACCATCGCCGCGCTTTCAACTTATTACCACGACGCGAAAGATATTTTTAGCCCGGAGTCTCGCAAGAAACAAACTTACCGGCTGATCGGCAAGATGCCCACGATTGCGGCGTTTTCCTACCGCCATTCGCTGGGCATGCCGTTTGTGTATCCGGACAACGAGCTGAGTTATCCGGGAAATTTCCTGAACATGCTCTTCCGCACTACCGAGATGCGCTACCACCCGAATCCCACCCTCGAACGCGCGCTGGAAGTTTTGTTTATCCTGCACGCGGATCACGAGCAAAACTGTTCGACGAATACCATTCGCGGCGTCGGCAGTTCGCAGGTCGATCCTTACTCTGCAACCGCGGCGGCGATAGCCGCACTGTACGGCCCGCTGCACGGTGGCGCAAACGAAGAAGTGTTGCGCATGCTGATGGAAATCGGTTCCGTGCAGAAGGTGCCGGAATTCATCAAGCGCGTAAAGGCCGGCGAAGTGAAATTGATGGGCTTCGGACATCGCGTATACAAGAATTACGATCCGCGCGCGCGCATCATCAAGCGCGTGGCTTACGAAGTATTCGACCTGATGGGCAAAAATCCGCTGCTGGAAATTGCTCTGGAATGCGAGCGCATCGCGCTGGAAGACGAATACTTCGTGAAGCGCAAGCTGTATCCCAACGTGGATTTTTACACCGGGCTGATTTATCAGTCGATGGGCTTCCCGATGACCATGTTTCCGGTGTTGTTCGCCATCCCACGAACTTCCGGATGGATCGCGCAGTGGGAAGAGATGCTTCTGGACCCGGAACAAAAAATTGCCCGGCCACGCCAGATTTATCTGGGATACGATACCCGGCACTATGTGCCGATGGAACAGCGGCTGGGGCAGTAAAACACCCGTTTATACAAAACACGAAGGCCGCTCCAGGTTTGCGGTTGAAGTATAAACCTGGGTCTAGGTCTGTCTCTTATACACATC
>CAXMLS010000654.1:0-4134 GCA_964194235.1 uncultured bacterium
GATGTGTATAAGAGACAGGGTTATTATCGGTCTGTGGAATTTTTCCGGTGATGCCGTCAAGGCCACCACGAGACTCAACATCGCTGGTACCGATAAATTGTCAACTACACTGGCCCAGACAGTTTTACAGGCAGGCGTTTTTCGCGAGATTGAATTGGTCCCTGCGCACAGCGGAGCCAGATCTAACGAGGCGAAATAACTCCGCGGAAGAGCAAACCCAGTAATGACCCGATAGCGCCGCCGCCTTTCGTCGTGGTCTTATTTTAACGAGTGGCTAATTTATTGTGAGCATTGCGCAACAGGTGTTAACCCTTTTTATTCTGGCGATCCCTGTTTCTTCGATCGCCTGGACCATCACGCACGAAGAAATCTTCAGGGAAGCTCGCGACTTTTGCGTCAGAAACAGTAAGACTTGCCGGACCATCTATGAGCGAAAGTTCTTTTATCTGTTCACCTGCGAATACTGTTTTAGCCACTACGTTACCGCGGTCTTTCTGCTTATCACCCGCTTCAAACTGTTGATGCCCGGTTGGCGTGGCTATTTGATAGCCGGCTTTGCTTTGGTATGGGTGGCGAATATCTACATGAGCATATTCGCCAGGCTGCGGCTAGACATTAAACGGGAACGTGTCGAAATTTCCGCGGTAGAAAAGGTTGTGGAACAAAAGAAAGAAACTGAAGCAAAATCTTAGGACTTAACGGTTCGTCCATTACTCGCGAGCTAGGTGACCGCCAGCACAAAGTTACGCGACCTGCACAAATTCGCTTCATCCCCAACGATTTCAGCTTCGATTCCATAGATACGCAGCGCATCGCGGAGAGCCTCGGCGCTTGGCGGCCACCGATGATCTGTCGCCACAATTGCCAGTCCACTCGAAACCTTCGGCAGAACGTCCGCTTCCTCCGTGCGGTCTACCGTCCATCCAATCGATTTAAATATCGTCAGGAAATCTTCAGCGTAATCTCGAGTCTCGTTCGCTCCCTGCTGATAGCAAACTCCTACAATCTGGTCTGGAAATGCCAGCAATACGTGGATCAGCACAGCCTGCTGATGGGTGGAGAGCTTGCGCGCTAAGCGTCCCTTACTGGTTCCCTGACCGCCACTGGCTTCCTCTATCAAGGCCAACCTCGCAGCAAAGGTCCGGATGCTAGAAAAACATTCGTAACCTGTACCGCTGTATACCATACGCAATCACATGGCGCCCCTTAAAACGACCTTCGTGCTTTCTACAGTAATAAAGATGAAATACTAAGCTTGCATTGCAGCGATAATTTAAAACTCATTACCCGGAGGGAATTATGGCCGCATCCGTTCGGAAAAGCAGCATTTCCTTTGGACTGGTTTCAGTGCCCATAAAAGTATTTGCTTCCGCGCGCTACTCGCACATCAGTTTCCATGCACCGCGGGCCTGGGGTACTCACAACCTTTGACCGAATCTGACGTCGCCAGTCGCGTGCGGGTGCGTGTTACAATCCCTGCCAATGTGGAGCCTGACCCATGCCTGATTCTGTAGCTCTGCCTAGTGAAGCCGTTCTGGAAGTTATTTCTCCGGACGGTGCACGGCGGTTCGCGCGCATCACTCAGACACCCTTCTGCATCGGTCGCGGTGCGGAAACCGGCAACCATTTGCAGCTCTCCGACCGTCGTATCTCGCGAAATTGTGCCGCCATCGTTTCCGAGGCAAATCGTTTCTATCTGGAGGATCGCGGCCAGCGGCGCGGCCTTTTCGTAAATGGCGAGAAAGTAGAGAGCCGAGAACTGCAAAATGGGGACGCGGTTACCTTTGGTCTGGAAGATTCCTACGAGATAATTTTCCGCAATTCCGCCAGTGTCGGCGACGATTCCATTCCACATCTGCTTACTCGCATTGAACACATCACTTCGTCGGAACAAACCGGCGGCGGTCTGCGAAAATTAAATTTACTTCTTGAAGCGACCACCCTGTTGCACTCTCAGCTGCCGCTCGACTCGGTTTTGGGCACCATGGTGGATCACGCCGTTTCGGTAACCGACGCCGACCGCGGCTTGCTCCTGGAAGGTGACAATCCCGCGAACTTAAAGGTTCGCCTGGCGCGCCGCAGCGGCGGTTTACGCTTGCCGCCGGAAAGTTTGACCCCGAGCCAGACCGCCATCCAGCTGGCATTGAAGCAGCAGTCCCCAGTCATCACCGAAGACCTCGCGCAAGCCGTCATGGATTTGCAAGCTGCGCAAAGCATCGTCGCACAACGCTTGCGCGCTGTCGTTGTGATTCCGCTGTACGCGATGACCCGCGCGAACACCCAGGAATCCATGGTCAATATCAAGCGCGGCGATTTTCTCGGCGTGCTGTACATGGATTCGCGCCGACCTGCCGCGTTCTCCAAGCTGGATCGCCAGATCCTCGACGCGCTCGCCGCTGATGCCGCCAGCATTCTGGATAACGCCCGCCTGGTCGAACGCGAACGCGAGCGCCAGCGCATGGAGCAGGAAATCAACATCGCGCGTGACATTCAACAAGCGCTGTTGCCACGCGACTTCCGTGAATTTCCGCATCTTGCCGTATCCGGGATCAATTTCCCGTGCCTTTCCGTTGGAGGCGATTATTTTGATGTTTTTCCACTCAGCGATAACCGCACCGCTTTTTTGATTGCTGACGTTTCTGGAAAAGGACTTGGCGCCGCGCTCCTTACCACCATGCTGCAAGGCGCGCTTTCTGGGATGACTCTGGGCACCGATCCCGCGCGAGTTTTCAACCACATAAATCGTTTTCTCTGCAGTCACTCTGAAGTCGGCCGCTACGCCACCATGTTTTTCGGCATCCTCGATCAGGATGGCAAGTTGGAATACATCAATGCCGGCCACCCATCGCCGTTTCTCGTGCGGCACGGCATTGCCGAGGAACCATTTACCGAGGGCTCCTATCCGGTGGGCCTGGTGCCCGAGGCGGAGTACGTTTCTGCCTGTGTGAAATTGGAGCCCGGCGACACGTTAATACTTTTCAGCGATGGCGTTACCGAAGCGATGGATCCCAGTGACGAACTGTACGGCGTGCCAAGATTGCGTGAGGTATTGACCGGACAGTCGGAGTGCGCGCTGGAGAAATTGCAGAAGTCGATTCTTGAGTCGGTGGAAAATTTCGCGAAGGGCGCTCACCAGGCGGACGATCTGACTTTGCTGATCGTCCGGTATCGCTCCACTCCCGCGGTAGCTCTAACAGATACCGATCTCTCGTCATCCTCTTCCGGCAGGGCCTGCGCGCCATCACCGGCTATTGCCGCTGTGGAGGACTCGGCTCCTGCTTCAAATTCCGCTGCTACGATCGGCCCGGCGACTTCTCAATAGCAACATCCCTTATTTGCTTACCCGTGCGAAATTTTGGTGCGGTCCAGGTTCGACCGGTCCCAGTTTCCGAGGTCGGCTCCCGCCTCGTACGTGCTTTGGCAAAAATCCAGTAGCGTCTGCTCCGGAGATTCGGACAAGCGCATATTGTCATACATCAGAAAGAATTCACTCTTCTCTGCACTGTAAAACGCTTTCGCTGGCAGAATTCGGCGATCTTTAAATCCCGCTGGTTCCGGCGCGGCGTATGCATAGAAGGCCGCGTCCTTCACGATCTCTCCGTCGCCTGGCCAGAATCCATGGCTGATCACCTCGTGCGAGTAAGCTTCTTTGGTAATCGTATCCGCGTCCGGTCGCTCCGGAGCCCGTCTGCCAGAGAAGCGCGTTACCGCGAGATCGAAACTCCCCCAGAAAAAATGGACTGGGCTGACCTTGCCAATAAATCGCGAGCGGAACTCCCGTAACACCGCGTCGACCCCCACAAGAATCTGCCAGAAGCGATGAGCATATTCGCCATCGTAAGATGCGTGACTTTCGTCCAAATTAAATCGCACCGGCCGAGGAACCTCCACTGGCATGGTCCACACCGTTACCTCGATGCCCAGTGAATGCAGCGCTTTCATCAACTCAAAATAAAATTCCGCGACCGTGCGAGGCACGAGGCGAAACGCTCTGCTCTCTCCAGCGCTGGTGGTTATTTCCAGAGCGTGAGCGACGAAATCAAAAGTAATCTCAAATACTCCATTGGCATACGGAATCGGTGAAGTCGTTAATCCTCGAGACGTGACGTACAGTGTCTGTCTCTTATACACATC
>CAXMLS010000655.1:0-5243 GCA_964194235.1 uncultured bacterium
CAGGACTGGTGGCCGGCCGACTTTGGCCACTACGGGGGGCTTTTCATTCGTATGGCGTGGCACAGCGCAGGTACCTACCGCATCGGCGACGGACGCGGCGGAGCAGGCTCTGGCCAACAACGTTTTGCGCCCCTCAACAGTTGGCCAGACAACGTGAACCTCGACAAGGCGCGCCGGTTGCTCTGGCCAATCAAGCAGAAATATGGCCAGAAAATCTCCTGGGCCGACCTCATGATTCTCGCCGGTAACATCGCGTTGGAGTCGATGGAGTTCAAGACGTTCGGTTTCGGCGGCGGGCGCGAGGATGTTTGGGAGCCCGAAGAGTACCTCTACTGGGGGCCTGAGGAAGAGTGGCTTGGGGGGGACAAGCGCTACCGCGGCGATCGTGAGCTAGCCAATCCTCTCGGCGCCGTGCAGATGGGCCTGATTTACGTAAATCCCGAAGGGCCCGATGGAAAGCCGGATCCAGTCGCTGCGGCACGGGACATCAGAGAGACGTTTGGCCGCATGGCGATGAATGACGAGGAGACCGTTGCGCTCATTGCCGGCGGGCACACATTCGGCAAAACCCACGGGGCTGCCGATCCCAAGAAGTATGTCAGCCCCGAGCCCGAGGGTGCCACAATCGAGGAGCAGGGCCTCGGCTGGAAGAACAGCTTCGGCAACGGCAGAGGCAACCAGACGATCACCAGCGGCCTGGAAGTCATTTGGACCACCACGCCTACGAAGTGGAGCAATAATTACTTCGAAAATCTGTTCGGCTACGAATGGGAACTGACAAAAAGCCCGGCTGGTGCGCACCAGTGGACACCAAAGAATGGCTCGGGCGCCGGTACGGTGCCCGATGCACACGATCCGTCCAAGCGTCACGCGCCATCCATGCTGACAACGGACCTCGCTTTGCGGTTCGACCCTGCCTACGAAAAAATCTCGAGGCGCTTCTTCCAAAATCCGCAGGAGTTCGCAGCAGCGTTCGCCAAGGCTTGGTACAAGCTGACACATCGCGACATGGGGCCTATCTCCCGCTACCTGGGCCCGCTTGTCCCAGCGGAGCACCAGCTGTGGCAAGACCCTGTCCCCGCCGTGGATCATGAATTAATCGGGGAGCAGGATATTGCTGCTTTGAAGACAAAAATCTTTGCCTCCGGAGTGTCGATCTCCCAGCTGGTCACGACTGCCTGGGCTTCGGCGGCGACCTTCCGCGGTTCCGACAAGCGCGGCGGGGCAAACGGGGCGCGCATTCGCCTTGCGCCGCAAAAGAATTGGGACGCGAACGAGCCGACCGCACTGGCGAAGGTCCTCGGTAAGCTGGAGGCGATCCAAAAGGACTTTAACGGCTCGCAGTCCGGCGGTAAGAATGTCTCGCTAGCTGACCTGATCGTTCTGGGCGGCTGCGCGGCCGTCGAGGAAGCTGCGAAAAGGGCCGGGCACGACGTAAAGGTTCCCTTCTCGCCGGGTCGCACGGATGCTTCGCAAGAGCTGACCGATGTGCACGCATTCGCCGTACTGGAGCCGACCGCGGACGGCTTCCGCAACTACCTCCGGATCGGACACCAGATACCGGCGGAACAGCTGCTGGTCGATAAGGCGCAGTTGCTGACGCTGACTGCCCCTGAGATGACGGTTCTCGTCGGCGGCATGCGCGTGCTGAATGCTAACTTCAGGCAGTCCAAAGATGGAGTCTTCACCAACCGGCCGGAGACGCTGACGAATGATTTCTTCGTCAACCTGCTCGGCATGAATACGGAGTGGAAAGCCTCCACGACTGCGGAAGGCGTGTTTGAGGGGCATGATAGCGCGACGGGTGAAATTAAATGGACGGGCACCCGTATCGACCTGGTCTTCGGTTCAAACTCCCAGCTCCGAGCCATCGCGGAAGTCTATGCATGTGACGACTCGAAGAAGGCGTTTGTGAAGGACTTCGTGGCTGCGTGGAACAAGGTGATGAACCTTGATCGCTACGACCTTGCCTGAGTTGGGCGGAAAGGGTGTTCCTTTCGGTAGAGTTCTGGTTCACACTCGAAACCTACCGCAAAAGGGACACCCTTTTATCATGCGTCGCATTCGGGGAGGTCGGAGGGGCTATCGTCCGATTCGTGGTAAAACCTACTTTGGCTCATTCCTCGCTTTATCGAGAGATTCCATGCCACGATTATCGTTCTCCACTCCTAGTTGGGGAAACATCGCCATTGCACTCCCAACCCAAATCGACAAGTAACTTGGCGAATAGTTGGCAATGCGGTAGTTATGACTCGTCCATTGCTAAGTTTTGAGTAGCCCGTCACCCGACCACAATCGCGGATTGCCCCTGCCGAATCCTCCGGTAAACACTTCACGACTTTGCAGGATGATGTCCGTGAGTGGCAACATGAGGATTCACTCAATAGCGTATCTTTGCGGCAGTGCGAGAACTGGCGAGCGCGGGTATGGCCTGAGGTTCGGAAGCCGAGAGGGTTTGCAGCGACCACCATTCTCAGCGGTAAAGTCCTCGGTACTCTTCCAAAGTTTCTACGACAGGTGGAACATCCGTGGACGGCTTGTCGATTCCGGGTTTACCAAGTTCAGATTCCAGTTGCGTCACGACGTTTCTTGCATAGCTGATGAAGTGGTGTCCTGAAAGCAGGATCGTAAATCCCAATGACAACTTCGGTGGGTTGAACGACCAGCGACCGATCAAGCGCATGAGAAACGTCCAGTATGCCCTTCGGTATGAGGAGCAAATGCCTTGGTGGTAGATGGAGCGAATTACAGTTCCAACGATAGGGGCCAGACCACGGCCTTCTTTATTGCGAAACGGATATTGTGTGGCATTCTGCCGCTTGTCGACGTTCCAGTACAGAAGCGAACGATAGGCTCGATTGTAAAATGCCGCTGGCGAGTATAGCGAGTTGAGAACTTCGCGAAAACCCCGCAGCAGAACAGGGAGCGGCAAGATCGTTTTGAAATTCGGTGGATCGAAGTTGCTTGTAGTGCTTGCTTCTAGCAATCTACCTTGTTTCAACATTCGATCATAAAGCGGGGTCGTCGGAGGCGCTTGCAAAAATCCGGCCATCGCCCAGGGGATAGCAGCGCGTTCGATAAAGTCCTTCTGCTGTTCGAAGATGCCCTCGGTATCGGAATCGAAACCGAGGATGAAACCTCCGCATACCCATAGCCCCTTGCTTTGGATGAAGCGAATGCTCTCCAGCGGATCCAGTCGCAGATTTTGAAATTTCTTTGCTTCCGTCAAGGATTCCTTGGAGGGGCTCTCGATCCCAATGAAGACAAAGAAAAAGTTCGCCTTCACCATGGCTTCGATCAACTCGGGCTTCTGGGCCAGATCCATCGATGCCTCAGTGAAAAACATTAACGGGTAGTCGCGAGCTTGTTGCCAAGGTTCCATCTCACGGGCCAGTTCGAGAGCGCGCTTGTGGTTCCCTATGAAATTATCGTCGACGACAAAGACAGGCTTACGCCAGCCGAAATCGACCAAAACCTGCAGTTCCGCCAACAATTGGCTGGGGAGCTTCGTTCTCGGCTTTCTCCCATAAAGCGTGATGATGTCGCAGAATTCGCATTGGAAAGGACAACCGCGGGAAAATTGCACTGACATCAGCGCGTAATTTTCCAGTTTCAGCAGGTCAAAGCGGGGAGTCGGAGTCTTGCTCACATCAGGTTTTTCATGAATCACATAGAGCCTGCGGGCAAGACCGGTCTCCAGATCGGTCGCAATTTTGTCGAATACCTCGTCTGGCTCACCAACAACCACATGATCGGCAAGAGCCAGCAGGGCCTCCGGCTCACTGCTTGCATACGGTCCACCGACCATCGTGCGCTTCCCGAGCCTTCGGGCGCGCGAGAGGATGTCCATGATATCGGTCTTCTGGACGTGCATCCCGCTGATCATGACCAAGTCGGCCCACAGGATGTCCGCATCGAGGAGTTCGTCAAAGGCTCGATCGGCGAGCCGGATGGTCCAATTCTTCGGACACAAAGCGGCCACAGTAATCAGCCCAAGCGGAGGCATGGCTGTCTTCTCGGGAAGAAGAGTCATCATGCCTTGAAAGCCCCAAAATGACGCCGGAAACCTCGGCCAAATCATCAGAACCTTTATTGCCGAGCCGAGAGGAGGGAAGCTGCCTGGGTCATCGACAGGCGCAGGGAAGGATCGCTTCTGAGAGATGGTCAAATGAGACATAGGGAATTCCCGATTTGAACTTTACGTTTGCAAAAAAACCATACGTCCGCCGCCCACTGACGTCAAGGGCAGATCACCGTAGTTTCATCCTTTCTGCTGTGCTCCGAGCGATTGGCCAGCTTCCCCGAAATTGAACGCCAGCCTGTATATAGATCCTGTGTAAGGCGGCAGTGTTGATCGAACCGACCAATTCCCGGATGGTCGGCAGCCCTTCCCTAATCCGACAAAGTACGGTTTGCCCCCCCATCAGACGCTGTTACGGCATATGGAAACAGTTGACCTGGAGGGTCATGGAGCGGTGATCGGAGTTGATTGCTGAGGCGACGACTTGCCATTGCCCTCCCGTTTTCACGTACACCTTAGTCCATCGGAATTGTCCGGCACTATCTCGGCCGTTGTATTCGCCCGCTCGGATTGCCCTGCTTGTGACCACGGCTGTATTTCCGTAAAGGCGGACGTTTATGTCCTCGACACGGAGAGATGTTGTTGTCCACTCACCAGAGCTGAGGTCATGCTCACTATCCGCTTTGGTATAGCGGTTTCCCTCGTAATCCCAACCGACGAAGTTATCGCTCAAAATGCGATCGAGAAATGGCCTGTCCCCTTCCTTCCATCGCTGCAACCGTCCATTGCTCGAGCGTCACCGCGGTGTACGCGCCCGAGAATCCCCACCAATTCCAATTGGGAAGATCGACGATGACGCTGGCCGACAGCCCCGCAATTGCGAGAAACGCCACCCGTCTGGCGTAGCTCAATCCGCTGGTTTGCAGCAGCCGCCAAGTGAGCAGGAATGCGGCAGCCATCAGCCCCAGCATCTGAATGATCATGCCACGAGTGAACGGCCCAAATCCGCCACGCCGCACTGCCGCAATCATGATGGGACCTTTTTGCATTCTCTCCATGACCGTGGCCGCGCTCTTTTTCTTCTGCTCGGGAGTCATGGCGTCTGTAGCCGTGCCGGGGAGAATGTAGGTTCCGTCCTTCGGCGCATGTGCGCCATTGCCTTGCTGCAGTTTTTGATCTGGTGAATTCAAAAGGGCCCTAAGCCTGTCTCTTATACACATCT
>CAXMLS010000656.1:0-6106 GCA_964194235.1 uncultured bacterium
GCTCCTGGACAGGTGCAACAGCGTGCTGAGGGAAACCAAAACTCAATATGTGGATTGTTCGTCTAGCGCTGTCGAGGCCGTACACGTTTATCGTGATGGCGATGGTCATCGTGTTGCTGACACCGGTGATCCTGATGCGCACCCCCACAGACATTTTCCCAGACATCGATATCCCGGTAATCAGCCTGGTGTGGAGCTACACCGGGCTGGAGGCGCAGGAGATGGAGCAGCGCATCACCGGCAATTCCGAGCGTGCCGTGACCACGCTGGTCAACGACGTGGAACACCTGGAATCGCAATCGCTGAATGGAATTTCGGTGGTGAAGATTTATTTTCAACCGAAGGCCAACATTCAGACGGCGCTGGCACAAACGGCCGCGATTGCTCAAACAATTCTGCGATTTTTGCCTCCGGGAACCACGCCGCCGCTGGTGGCCATTTATTCGGCTTCGACAGTGCCGGTCATCCAGATTGGATTGACGAGCGACAACCTGAGCGAGCAGCAACTCTTCGATTTTGGAAATAATTTTATTCGTACCCAACTGGCGACGGTGCAGGGCGCGGCACTTCCCTTCCCGTATGGCGGCAAGCAGCGGCTGATTTCCGTGGACCTGGACCCCACCTCGCTGCAAGCCAAGGGGCTTTCGCCGGTGGATATCGTGAATGCGATCGGCTCGCAAAACCTGGTTCTTCCAACCGGCACGGCGAAGCTGGGAACCATCGAATACACCGTGGAAATGAATGGCAGCCCGCAAACCATCGCGGGATTGAACGATTTGCCGATCAAAACTTCGAACGGCGCGACGATTTATATGCGGGACGTGGCGCATATTCGCGATGGGTTTGCGCCGCAGACCAATATCGTGCGGGCCAACGGGCAACGCGGCGTGCTGATGGCGGTGTACAAAACCGGGTCGGCTTCCACGCTGGATATTGTGAATCGCGTGAAACAGGCGATCGCCAACTATTCCAGCTCGCTGCCAGAAGGTTTGCACGTGGCGATGCTGTTTGATCAATCGTTGTTTGTGAGGGCTTCCATTGTCGGCGTACTGCGTGAAGCAATGATCGCGGCAGTGCTGACAGCATTCATGATTTTGCTGTTTTTGGGAAATTGGAAAAGCACGCTGATTATTGCGATCTCGATTCCGCTGTCGATCCTGGTGAGCGTGCTGTGCCTGAGCGCGATCGGCGAAACCATCAACATTATGACGCTGGGCGGACTGGCGCTGGCGGTGGGCATCCTGGTAGATGACGCCACGGTAGAAATCGAAAATATCAATCGTAATTTGGCCATGGGTAAAGAAACGGTGCAGGCCATTCTGGATGGAGCGCAGCAGATTGCGGTTCCGGCATTCGTTTCGACGCTGTGCATCTGCATCGTGTTCATACCTATGTTTTTTCTGTCGGGCGTGGCGAAGTTTTTATTCGTACCGCTGGCGGAAGCGGTGATTTTTGCGATGCTGGCTTCCTACATGTGGTCGCGCACGATTGTGCCGACGATGGCGATGTACTTGTTGAGTGCGGAAGACGAATACAACCCCGCGGAAGCTACGGGAAAGAAACCGGGGATTTTTCGCCGGTACCAGCAAGGGTTTGAGCAAAAGTTTGACCAGTTTCGTGAGAGTTACCGGAACGCGTTGCGCGCGGCGCTGGATGTGCCGATCTTATTCACGGTGTCGTTTCTGGCGTTTTGCGTCTTGTCGACTTTGCTGATCTTTGTCATGGGCAGGGACTTTTTTCCGAGCGTGGACGCGGGGCAGATTCGCCTGCACTTCCGCGCGCGCACAGGACTGCGGATTGAGGAAACGGCGCGGCTGGCCGATCAGGTCGATGGAGTGATCCGCCAAGTGATTCCGAAAAATGAAGTAGCGACGGTGCTGGATAATATAGGCGTGCCGTACAGCGGAATTAATTTGAGTTACAGCAACTCTGGAACGTTCGGGACGGCGGATGCGGAGATTTTGGTGCAATTGCAGGGCAAACGCGAAAAAGCTACCAGTGTTTATATCAATGAGCTGCGAGCGAGACTGCCGCAAACCTTCCCGGGAGTACAGTTTTTCTTTCAACCCGCGGACATCGTTACGCAGATTTTGAATTTCGGAACGCCGGCACCGATCGATGTGCAGGTGACAGGCGTAAATTCGCAAGGCAACTACGTGGTGGCGGAAAAGCTAGCGGGCGAGCTGCGGCACATTCCCGGCGCAGCAGATGTGCACGTGCAACAAGCTTTCGATCAGCCGACACTTCGCATGGAACTGGATCGCACGCGGGTGCAATCCCTGGGGCTGCAGGCTAAAGATGTGGCGCAGAATCTTTTGGTGTCGCTCAGCTCGAGCTTTCAAACCACGCCATCGTTCTGGCTGGATCCCAAAAATGGCGTCAGCTACAGTGTGGCGGTGCAAACGCCGCAGTATCGCATGGACTCGTATCAGGCTTTGCAGAACACTCCAGTGACGGGGGCCGGGCCGAATTCCCGGCCGCAAATTCTGGGCAACCTAGTAAATACGACAGTGACGGCGCGGCCTGCCATCGTTTCGCATTACAACGTGCAGCCCATGATCAATGTGTACTCTTCGGTGGATGGACAGGACCTGGGAACGGTGGCCGACAAAGTAAGCGAGCGAGTGAAGGAAGTGCAGAAAGAACTTCCGAAAGGAAGTCACATTGCGATTCGCGGACAAGTGCAGACGATGAAGAGTTCGTTCACGGGACTGGCTTTCGGACTTTTAGGCGCGATCGCACTGGCGTATCTGCTGATCGTAGTGAATTTTCAATCCTGGCTGGACCCCTTCATTATTATTACGGCGTTGCCCGGAGCGCTGGCGGGAATATGCTGGATGCTGCTGATCACGCATACCACGTTGAACGTGCCATCGCTTACGGGGGCAATCATGTGCATGGGCGTGGCCACGGCGAATAGTATTCTGATGGTGTCGTTCGCACGAGAACAGATGGACGAAGGGAAGAACGCGATGGAAGCGGCGGTGCAGGCGGGATTCGTGCGCATGCGACCAGTGATCATGACTGCGCTGGCGATGATTATCGGCATGGTGCCAATGGCCATCGGACTGGGCGAAGGCGGCGAGCAGAATGCTCCTTTGGGGCGCGCGGTGATCGGCGGATTATTGTTCGCAACGTTTGCCACGCTGTTTTTCGTGCCGTGTGTATTTTCGATTATTCATGGCAGGCTGGAACGAAGAAGGGCCCGCGGGCCGCAGGAAGCGGCAGCGTAGAGCTGGCGAAGAACAAGAAATAGCGGAGCCGAGCATGACGCAGGAAATTCGAGAACACAACGAGCAGGAGCGCACAGACGAATCGCCACCAGAACGCAGCCGGTTGTTTCTGTTGCTGGCGGTAGTGGTGATTGTGCTGCTGGTGGCGGGGGCGTTCACATTGGTGCAGCGGCGTGCGCAATACCAAGCTCTGGCCAAAGAGACGGAAACGCTGGCGGTACCTACCGTTTCGGTGGTTCATCCGATCATGGAACCGGACGCGGAAGACATGGTCCTGCCTTCCACGCTGCAGGCATATGTGGAATCACCAATTTACGCGCGAACCAGCGGCTACCTGAAGAAGTGGTATCACGACATCGGGAGCCAGGTTCGCAAGGGCGAGCTTTTGGCGGACATTGATGCGCCGGAAGTCGATCAACAACTGGCGCAATCGCGCGCGGAGTTGGGAACGGCACAGGCGACGGAAAATCTTTCGCGCATCACGGCATCGCGTTTTGAAGGGCTGCTGAAGTCGGACAGCGTGTCTAAACAGGAAGCCGATAATGCCACGGGCGATTTCGCGGCAAAGAAAGCCAATGTGCAATCGGCGGAAGCAAATGTGCGGCGATTGCAGGAGACCGAATCGTTCAAACATATTTATGCGCCGTTCAGCGGGGTGATCACGCGACGGAATGTGGATCTGGGAAATTTGATCAATGCGGGTAATGGCGGTTCGGCGCAGGAATTATTTGCGCTGGCGCAAACCGACCCGATACGCGTTTTCGTGAATGTACCGGAGTCGTATGCGTCGGCGATTCACAAGGGTCTGGGTGCATATCTGGAGTTGCCGCAATATCCGGGTCAGAAATTTCAAGGCACGGTGGCGCGTACGGCGGATTCCATCGATCTGGCGACGAGAACGTTGTTGACGGAGGTGGACGTGCCAAACAAGGCCGGCCAGTTATTGCCAGGCGGATACGCGCAAGTGCATTTGCAAGTGAAGCTGACGGGCGCGCGGCTACAAGTGCCAGTGAATGCGCTTTTGTTCCGCTCGGAGGGATTGCGAACAGTAGTGGTGGATGAAAATCATAAAACCCACCTGCAACCGCTGACAGTCGGGCGCGATTATGGGACGACGCTGGAGGTCCTGCAGGGCCTGAATGAAAAAGATTGGATCGTGATTAACCCAGCGGATTCGTTGGAAGAAGGCACAAAGGTGAACGTGAAACAGATGCCGCAAAATCCAGCACCTGCGGCGACTCCGCAAAAGCCGTAAACAACTTTTCGCGCTGTGAACTCATTTCGAATCAAGATGACCCTACGAAAATTCATAAAACATATCTCGATAGATCGCGCGCGGCTCGGCGGAGGTATTTGTGTTGCGGCTGCACTGGCTGCTGGATGCACGGTGGGCCCGAACTATCACCGCCCGGCAGCGACCGTTCCTTTTACTTGGGAGGTGCAGGAACCGTGGCGCCAGAGCGCGCCGAAGGATTTGATACCGAAGGGCGAGTGGTGGGCAGTTTTCCATGATGAGGATTTGAATTCGCTGGAAAAGCAGGCGCTGGACGCGAACCAGAACATCAAGATTTCCGCGGCGCGGCTAGAACAAGCCCGGGCCGTGGCGGCGATTCAAGTCTCAACCATTTTTCCAGTCCTGGGATTGCAACCGGGAAATACCGCGACATTCGAAGCGCAACGACTCTCGGGCAATCGCCCGACCGTCGGCGCTGCTGCGGCCACTGGACCGATCACGCAAAGCTCGACCACGTTGCCATTCACGGTGAGCTACGAACTGGACCTGTTCGGAAGACGCCGGCGGAACATTGAATCGGCGGAAGCTGCGTATCAAGCGAGTGCGGCAGGACTGGAAAACGCTCGTTTGGTAGTCACCGCGGAGTTGGCGGGCGATTATTTCTCTCTGCGGCAACTGGACACCGAAATCGAAATACTGAACCGCACGGTGCAGTCGCTGCAAAAAGGCTTTGAGCTGGTGAATTCGAGGCACCAGGGCGGTGTGGCGTCAGGATTGGATGTGGCGCAGGAAGAAACGTTGCTACGTAACACGCAGACGCAAGCCATGCTGCGACTGCAACAACGAAAACAATTCGAGGATGCCATCGCGGTTCTAGTCGGCAAGCCCTCGCCGGAATTTCATCTGGCTACGAACGAACTAATCGCAGTGCCTCCACCGCCGGTCAATGCGGGTTTGCCTTCAGACGTACTGGAAAGGCGGCCGGACATTGCGGAAGCCGAGCGACAGATGGCGTCAGCGAACGCACAGATCGGGGTGGCCAGGGCGGCGTATTATCCGTCGATCAATTTATTTGGCAGCGCGGGCTGGCAATCCGCGGACATTGCCAAGCTGGCCAACGTGTCGAGCATTTTTTGGGCGGTCGGTGCAAATGTGGCGGAAAGTATTTTCACCGGTGGAGCGCGGCGCGCCCAGGTCCAATACGCGCAAGCCGGCTTCGATGTCAATGTGGCAAGTTACCGGGGCACGGTACTGAACGCTTTTCGCGAAGTGCAGAACGATTTGACGGCGCTGACGGTGCTGTCTCAGGCGCAGGAATCACAACAGCGATCGGTGGATGCCGCGCGGCGTGCGCTGGATATTTCGACGAACCGCTATCGCGGGGGATTGGTAAGTTACCTGGACGTGGTGACCGCGCAGCAAAGTTTGTTGAATAGCGAGCAACAACTGGTGGCGATCCAGGGGCAGCGGCTAATTACCAACGTGCTGCTGGTGAAAGCGCTGGGCGGAGGATGGGATGCAACGAGCCTTGCAGCGTTACAAGTGAAAGCACCACTCAAGGATATCGTCGCGCCTTAGAAGTTTTCTCCATTTGTGAAATAACATCGATTCTATTTAGTACCTGTCTCTTATACACATC
>CAXMLS010000657.1:0-3199 GCA_964194235.1 uncultured bacterium
AGATGTGTATAAGAGACAGAAGTGGGACACACCCTCGGACTGCAACATAATTATTCGGCGAGCACCGTCAACCGGTCATCGGTGATGGATTATCCTCCGCCGGTGGTGACACTTGGGACCGACGGTATTCCTGACGTGTCATCGGCGTACGCGACCGGGATAGGCGAGTGGGACAAGGTTTCAATCACATTTGGGTATCAGGATTTTGCGCCCGGCGTCGACGAGCACGCCGCGCTGAATAAAATTATTTCTGACGCGCTCGGCCGCGGCTTGCGATATCTGACAGACCAGGACGCGCGACCCCCGGGCTCGTCAAGCAGCCTTGCACATCTTTGGGATTCCGGCTCCAACGCTGTGGACGAATTGAACCGCATCATGCACGTGCGGGCGGCGGCACTGCGGCGATTCGGCGAGAATAATATCCGCGAAGAAACTCCGCTTTCGACCATTGAAGACGCACTTGCACCCATTTACATGCTGCACCGATACCAGGTGGAGGCGGCCAGCAAATTGATCGGGGGCATGGATTATACGTTCGCACTTCGCGGCGATGGACAAGTACCTACGCAGATCGTCGCACCTGCGGAACAGCGGCGTGCGCTGGATGGTGTACTCGCCACCTTAAAACCCGATGCGCTTGCTCTGCCGGAAGCGTTGCTTAAAATTATTCCTCCTCGCGTTCCGGATTACGAACGCGGCCGCGAACATTTCAAAATACGCACCAGCCCGGCGTTTGACGCACTGTCGCCAGCCGAGGCTGCGGCGGAACACACGGTACAGTTTCTCTTCAACCCCGAACGCGCGTCGCGTTTGGTGGAATTTCATGCGCGGGACGCGGCAAACCCTAGTCTTGAAGACACTCTGGATACCATTTTGAACGCGACATGGAAGTCTGCCCGAAAGGCGGGATATCCAGGGGAGATCTCTAGAGTTGTGGACTATGCGGTCCTCTATGACTTGATGGCGCTGGCCGCGAATGAACGTGCCGCCCCGCAATCGCGAGCTATCGCCGGGTTAAAACTTGAGGAATTGAAAGCGTGGACTAAAACTGCGGAAAGCGCGGCGAAAGACGAAGAAGAGCGCGCCCATTTATTTTTTGCTACCGCACAGATCGCGCAATTTCAGAAAGATCCGAAGTTCATTCCGCTTCCGGCGCCGGCGGAACCTCCGGACGGACCGCCCATCGGCGACGATGAAAATTGGCTACCCTAACTGCGACTTCCTGGCATGAGGATGGACGGTTTCCGCCGTTGTAGTTAAGATTTGTCACATGCTTCTGGAAACACGAGTCGCCAATCCCATCTGTGTGGAAGAAGCCGCGCAACTCTCCCGCGATCTCTACGGCATTGAGTCCTCCGCGAAGTCCCTGCCTGGGGAATACGACGATAACTTCCATTTGACTGTAGTCGACGGCCGCAGCTTTGTTCTTAAGGTGATGCATCCGGCGCGTCAGCGTTCTTTGATCGATTTACAATGCCAGGCGCTGCAACACCTGGCGCGGCGCGCTCCGAAACTTTCTCTTCCACGAGTGGTTGCTAATCGCAGTGGAGACCTGTGTACTGTAGTCACTGCGGCGGACGGCACAAAGCGTTTGGTGTGGTTGCTAACTTTTTTGCCGGGCACGATGCTCGCTAAGTTCCGGCCACACAGCGGAGAGTTGCTTAATAGTCTGGGACGCCTGCTCGGTGAAATCGATTGTGCCTTGCAGGACTTTTCTCACCCCGCGGCGCAACGTGAATTGAAGTGGGACCTGTCGGCCGCAAGCTGGATCAAGAACCATCTGCAAAATATCGGTGGGCCACCGCGGCGTTCGCTGGTCGAAAAATTTATCGCGTTGCATGAAACGGAGACCTTGCCGGTGCTGCCGCAGCTCCGCCGCAGTGTGATTTACGGCGACGCGAACGATCACAACGTGCTCGTCAGCGATCTTCGGTCGCTTCCGCTCAAGACCGTTAGCGTCATCGATTTTGGCGACATGCACTACGGGGTGACGGTGTCGGAAGTCGCCATTGCCTCGGCTTACGCGATACTCGGAAAAAAGGATGTGCTTGCCGCCGCGGCAGCGGTGGTTGCGGGCTACCACTCAGCTTTTCCGCTGGAAGATCTTGAACTTGCCGCGCTCTACAACCTCATCGGCATGCGACTCGCGGTGAGCGTCACGAATTCCGCGCGTCGCAAGACCCTAAACGCAGACGATTCTTACGTGACCATCAGCGAGGATTCCGCGTGGGAAGCTCTAGAGCGGCTGGCCGAAATAAATCCGCGCTTTGCGCATTATGTGTTTCGCGATGCTTGCGGCCTGCCACCTATGCCGCAAAGTGCGCGTGTGCAGCGTTGGCTCCAGGAGCATGGTCGCGCGTCGGCTTCGCTGCTGACAGAAGATCTGCGCACTGCGCCAAGTGTGGTATTTGACTTGAGCATTGGCAGTGGCTTTCTGGGCGCTGACCCGCGGACCGCCGAAACCGCCTCATTGAGCCCGAAAATTAACAGTCGCATGAAGGGCGCGGGCGTTTCGATCGGAGTCGGCCGGTACAACGAGCCGCGCTTGCTCTACACTTCGCCGCTGTTTGGCAACGTGGCAAACACACTGGAGGAGCGGCGAACGATTCATCTCGGCATGGACCTCTTCGTCCGACCGGGAACTCCAGTCCGAGCTCCTCTCGATGGGGTCGTCCACATCGTCGCGAACAACACCGCGCCCTTGGATTACGGCCCGGTGGTGATTTTAAAACATGATGCGGACGGAGACTCGTTCTTCACGCTCTACGGCCACCTTTCCGCGGATACGTTGAAGCGCCTGGAAATTGGGCAACGAATCGCGCGCGGCGAAAACTTCGCGCGTATTGGCGATGATCTGGAAAATGGAGGATGGCCGCCGCACCTGCATTTTCAAATCATTCTTGACCTGTTGGAGCTCGATGCTGATTTTCCCGGCGTGGCGTTCGCCTCGCAGCGTTCTATCTGGACCAACTTGTCTCCTGACCCAAACCTGCTTGTTGGGATTCCCGCGGAGCGCTTTCCAGCAACAGAGCCCCCGGTTTCGGAAACTTTAGCGGCCCGGCAAAGAGTGCTTGGGACGAATCTCAGTCTGTCCTACGACAAGCCGTTGAAGATTGTTCGCGGGTGGATGCAGCACCTCTACGACGACACCGGTCGCGTTTTTCTGGACCTGTATAACAATGTTCCGCTCGTGGGGCAC
>CAXMLS010000658.1:0-2440 GCA_964194235.1 uncultured bacterium
GGTATGAACCTGGGTCTTGGGTTGCCTTTTTCTTTACAGGGTTCACACCAACCACAAAAAACCGGCATCCCGACCGAAGCGGGCCGACGTCTTTTTCCCTCCTGCGCAGCTTGCCCGGACCTCTCTTCACCTTCTTCCGGTATTTCACTTCTTTCGGTCTCTTCGTCTTTTTACCGTTCTGCCAGCCGGTTCAATTCCGCAAAAAAAATAGGATAAGAAACTCCCGCGCACTCCGCGCCGCGAATCACCGTATCTCCCTCCGCCGCCAACCCCGCCACCGCAAACGCCATGGCGATACGATGATCCCCTCGCGGATCGATCTCCGCGCCGTGCAGCTTCCCCGCTTTGCGCCCCTCCACCTTCAATCCATCGGGCCGCTCTTCCACTGTCGCGCCCATCCGTTTCAAATTTTCCACCAGCGCCGCAATCCGGTCGCTCTCCTTCACTCGTAGTTCCCCCGCGTTCCGAATTTCAATGCCCTTCTCGGTAAAAGGTCCGAGCGCTGCCAGCATCGGCAATTCATCGATCAGCAGTGCGATCTGATCGCCTTCAATCACTCCGCCTTGCAACAGCGCTCCCTTGATGGCCAGGTCCCCAACCACTTCCCCGTGCGCAGTGCGCAACGTCGGCATCTGAATCGCCGCGCCCATCGACGCAAACACATCCAGAATTGCCGTGCGTGTGGGATTCAAACCCACGTTGTGAATCAGCAAAGTCGATTCCGGAAACAGCGACGCCGCCGCAATAAAAAATACCGCCGAAGATAAATCCCCCGGCACATCCAGCGACTTGCCAATCAGCTTTCCGCTCCCGTTGGAGCCGCCCTGCGCGCTTCTGTCTAATCCATGAACACTCGTAGTCTTACCGTGCTTCTCAATCGTCGCGCCAAACTCTTCCAGCGCCAGCTCCGTGTGGTCGCGCGTGCGTGCCGGCTCCGTCACCACCGTTACGCCATCCGCGAATAACCCCGCCAGCAGTACTGCGGACTTCACTTGCGCGCTGGCCATCGGCATTTTGTAATCGATGGCCCTCAGTTTCGCCCCGCGAATTTCCAGCGGCGCGAAATTATCTTCGCGCGCGCGAATGTCCGCGCCCATTTCCCGCAGCGGACCAACGATCCGTTTCATCGGTCGTTGTTGCAGCGAATCGTCGCCCGTCAAACGCGTAGTAAAATTCTGGCCCGCCAAGATTCCCGCGAGCAAACGCATCGTAGTCCCGGAGTTTCCCGCATCCAGCGCTCTCCACGAGCTTTTCAGTCCGCGCGATCCGCGGCCGGTAACCTTGACTGAATTTTGTTCGACTTTCACATCCGCACCTAGCGCGCTCATGCATTTCAGCGTGCTGTGGCAATCCACCGCCGCGGAAAAATTCCGCAACTCGCTCGTTCCTTCCGCCAGCCCCGCCAGCATCGCGTAGCGGTGCGAAATGGATTTGTCGCCCGGCAGCTCCACGCCGCCGGCAATATTTTTTGCTGGGTATATCGTCTCTTTTTTCACCCGCAGATTTTACCACGCCGCTTTCGTACGCGGCCTTCATCGTAACTATCGTCTAAAAGCGCAACCCATTAGCTCCGAGCGAACATCCTGACCCGAGGGACAGGTCTTTCTCGCAACACCGCTGCGCTAACCCATGAAATCTTTAGCGCTCGCCACCCGTATCATAAGAAGGGAGAAACACTATGGCTGCTCGTAATACCATCATTCACATCATCAGCAGAGCCTCAATTGTCTTTGGCGCTCTTTTTCTGGTCGGCGTTCTGCTCGCCGCCATTCCCGCCCATAAAAATGCATCATCCTCCATGCTCTTGACGCAGGAATCTTCCGCCCCGCAATCGTCCTCGAACAGCATGCCGGGAATGGACATGAGCGGCGATCATGCCAATGAAATCACCGCCGTGCACGACATGACTCTCGGCGGCCATGATCCTCACAGTCTTCACATGTACATGACCGCGCCGCGCCCGCAAATTCCCGAAGACCTTCAACGCGCCAACGAAATCGTAAGCCAGCTCCGCTCCGGCATTGCAAAATACCGCGATTATCAAGTCGCGCTGGACGATGGCTTCAAAATTTTCATGCCTGATATTCCGCAACCCGAATATCACTTCACGAACTACAAAAACGGCTTTCTCGAATCTGTCACTTTCGATGCCGCGCGCCCCACGTCGTTGTTGTACAAGAAAACTTCCACCGGCTACGAGCTGGTAGGCGCCATGTACACCATGCCCAAGCGTGCTAAGGAAGATCAGCTCAACACACGCGTGCCCTTAAGCATCGCCAGCTGGCACTTGCACACCAATCTCTGTTTGCCTGCCCGTGAGCAGATGCGTTCAGCTGATTACTCCAAATTCGGCCTCAAAGGCTCTCTCGCCACGCAGGAAGCTTGCGACGCAGCAGGCGGCCGCTTCAAGCCTTCCATTTTCGGCTGGATGGTACACGTC
>CAXMLS010000659.1:0-2057 GCA_964194235.1 uncultured bacterium
GATGTGTATAAGAGACAGACTAAAAACCGTGCAACAACAGAAGAAAAAATTCGAGAAGCCGCAGCCAACATCTGAACCGTCTGCTTCGTCAAAACCTGCCGCGGCAGAATCGCCTACGCAGCCGTAATTGCGATCCGTGGACTGCAAGCACCGCGTGATTCGTGGCCGCGCATTGTCTATTTGTGAATTCTCGTAACCAGCCGAGTGCGATCCAAAAGCTAACGGCCAGTGGCACAGTTTCCTAAGATCCAACAATTTCACACTCGTTATGCAGTGGCGCCTCCAGCATAATTTCCAACTTAGTGTAAAATAATTTGCAACATGAAATTAGGAGCGAAAGAAAACTTCGCGGCCATGTACGCAGGGATCCCGTCTTAATGGCCAGCGAAACGAAAGCCACAGTTATCCAGGCTGCTGAGGGAACGGTAACCAAAAACAAAGCCGTGTTCGGAATATTGCTGGCCATCAGCTTTTCTCACCTGTTGAACGACACGGTGCAGTCGGTGCTTCCAGCGGTTTATCCGATGCTTAAAGCCTCTTTCCACTTGGATTTCGGACAAGTAGGCCTGATCGCGCTCACACTGCAACTGACCGCTTCCATTTTGCAGCCCCTGGTTGGTATGCATACCGACCGAAATCCGCAGCCATACTCGTTGGCAATCGGAATGGGTATTACCCTCGTGGGCTTGCTGGCGCTTTCCATGGCTCCGACCTACGGCGCGGTCCTTGTTGCAGCCGGATTGGTGGGCGTGGGTTCAGCCGTGTTTCACCCGGAATCGTCGCGCGTGGCTCGTATGGCGTCCGGTGGACAACATGGCTTAGCGCAATCGCTATTCCAAGTAGGTGGCAACGCCGGCTCCGCTCTGGGTCCGCTCCTGGCGGCATTTGTATTGACGAAAGGACAGTCCAGCATCGCCTGGTTTTCAATCCTCGCGTTAACCGGAATCTTGTTGCTCACTCGCATCGGTACGTGGACCAAGAAAAATAGCGCAGCCAAAGCGGCGTTGCAGTCGATCGACGGCAATAGCTCCGCAACTGCATCCGCGGCAAAACTCCACGCCGATCTGCCCGCCAGGAAAATTGCAGTTTCCATGGCCATTCTAATCGCGCTGATGTTTTCGAAGTTTTTCTACCTCGCCAGCATCACCAGCTATTACACGTTTTATCTAATGAACAAATTCCAGGTTCCGCTGCAAAACGCGCAGTTGCATGTGTTCCTGTTCCTTGGCGCCGTAGCTGCCGGCACTATCGTGGGCGGCCCTATTGGCGATCGCTTTGGCCGCAAGTACGTGATTTGGGGTTCAATACTAGGCGTTCTCCCGTTCACTTTGTTGCTTCCCTATGTGAACCTGTTTTGGACCAGCGTGTTGAGCGTGGTAATCGGCATGATCCTGGCATCAGCCTTCTCCGCAATTCTGGTCTACGCGCAGGACTTGGTTCCAGGCAGAGTCGGTATGATCTCCGGATTGTTCTTCGGTTTCGCCTTTGGGATGGGAGGGATTGGCGCGGCGTTGCTGGGCAAGCTGGCCGATATCACTTCCATCACGGTTGTGTACCACGTGTGCGCCTTCCTTCCGGCCATCGGCATCTTGACCGCATTCCTTCCTGACTTGGAGCCTCCAAGATCTACGTTCTCGGAGCAAACTGCGTAGGACCGAAACACCCCAAAGTGACGGTTCGACCGATAGGGTCCAAGGCCGCTGGTAGTATGACCACCATACCAATGGGCCCGATCTAACCTCTATCATTTCCTTCAATCCTTTATATCGAGGATTTGCTTGACACACCCTGAGTTCAGGTGGTATAGCCGCTATACCGTTTATTTAAGGGGGGACATGAAGGCGCTCATCGAAAGCAGATCGTAAATCAGGCTGTATCCCGCGCGGACGACCGTCGTGCCTTTGCCAGTGACGTCCCATGCCACGCCGATACGGGGAGAGAAGTTAGTATGGTCGCCCTTGTAGATGGAGCCGATATTCTTGCCTACCTGCTCGAGACCAATCCCGGGTTCAAAATTTCCAAACAGATTGTTGGCTTCCTTCGGGACACCCTGATAT
>CAXMLS010000660.1:0-1509 GCA_964194235.1 uncultured bacterium
ATGTGTATAAGAGACAGGGTATATTGTGGGCGCCGCAGTCAGACGCGGGAGTACTCGCCGCGCTCTCTGGAGAGTCGTCGCGAGAAAACTTCGGCGTCGTATGATCCCGGGAATTCCTGGTTGTTGATAATGGTCCTTCCATTCTGAAAAACAGTAATTATTTGTCCGATGAGCGTGATCCTGTTAATGGACCTAAAGAATTGATCCCCAGCGCGGCGGAAAGAGATGAAGCCCGCAGCTAGGCACTCGCTGCAGCGTCCTCGAGCGGAATGGCGTTCTTATTTTGTGTCAGCCACGTCTTGAAATTTTGCAATGAAGAGTTCAAGCTTCGGGCGAAACTTGGGTCGCGCGCCCCGCAAAAGTAAGTTTCGAAATCGCGCTTGAACTGAAACATGTTGCCCAAATCGTCGGCGCCCGGAAAACCGAACCCACGGAAAATTTCGGGGGAAACATTGTTGTATTGGACTTCCTTTCCCAGCACTTCGGTAAAAACGGAAGCTAACTGGGCACCCGTGAGATTTTCACCAGAAATCGCGACGGTCTGGCCGATGAATTCCTTACCCTTCTTGAATATCCCATAGGAGCATTTGCCAATGTCCTCGGCAGCAATTCCCGGAAGCTTCTTGTCGCCCATTGGGAACGTGATGCCCAGTTTTCCATCCGGACCCATTTTGGGACCCATGCCGAAGTAAATAAAATTGTCCCAATAGAAAGAGGTCAGCAGAAAGGTTGTCGGAACTCCTGCATCGGTGAAATAGCGGTCGGACTCGCCCTTGCCGTCAAAGTGCGGGACTTTATACTTGCCTTGAAGCGTAGGCATGCGGTTATCGCTAATAGGCACCCATCGACGAGTGTCTTCCAGCGTAGACCAGATCACGTGCCGCAGCCGGGTAGCCTTCGCTGCTTTCGCCATGGCTGCTGCTTCTGCCATTTCCTTTTCGGGAGAGAAGTGCGCCCAGAAAAAAGTTACGCAGTAGGCTCCGTAGGCGCCTTCAAATGCTTTCTCCAGGCTTTCGGGGTTATCGACGTCCGCAGCCACAACCTCAGCACCCAGTCTCGCCAAATCCTTCGCCTTGGCTCCATTCACATCCCTGGTAAGCACGCGAGCGGAGAAACCACCGTTCGGATCGTTTAGGATGGCCCGAGCCAAACCCCCGCCCTGTGCTCCTGTTGCACCTAGCACCGCGATAACTTTTCTGTCGCTCATTGTGATCCTCCATTTGTTGCGCTCGGCAATTGAAACGAAATTTCTATTTTGACCATTGGGATAAACAACACTTATACACCGGGGGCATCCCCAATTGAAGGGTCTTACCTTAACTCCGCTGCCAGCAGGATTAGTTCGCCGACCGGTCGACACCATGCGTGGCAGCACACCGATCGCTTGCACACGTGGAGCGAACTGCTATAGAAACGCTGCAGCACTTCATCGATCGTGGTCCAGGAGTTCGAATAGATGATCTTTTCCGGGAAAGTGGCACTCATCACAGGCTGTCTCTTATACACATC
>CAXMLS010000661.1:0-10151 GCA_964194235.1 uncultured bacterium
TTGTAGCGAGGATGTCAACAGAGCCAACTTATGTCTACATTCAAATTGGAATATGAGAGAAACGTGCACCAGGGCGGAGTTCACGTGCTGAAGTTGTGCGGAAAGCTGGCGCTGGAAACCGTGAACGGCTTCATCAGCGAATTGCGAGCCGATCAGCCCCGCGGCTGGTTCTGGAAATGAGCGGCGTATCGTTTTTGGACTCGGCGGGCATGGGTGCGCTCGTACAGTTGATGGTGCACCGCGTAACGAGCAAAAAAAGTTCGCATTGGCGGCGTTGACACCGCAAAGCATCGCGGTGATGCAAGTGTCGGGTTTAGTAAAGCTGATGCCAACATTCGCACCGGTAGATGAAGCAGTAGCGTCGCTGCAATAGATCAGGCGTACTTTAGTTAGGCGTACTTTTTTAACTTCGACAATTATTGCTCAGTAGTGATCCGTCGCTGGAAAAGGTTAGCGAGCGGCTAATGACCAAGATTATTTGTCCTTTGGAAAATTTTGATGCCACTGACGTCGGGGCTCTCCCGGTCGTGGACTTCGCGGAGGCTTCTGCCCCCCAGGTTGGCCCTGATCGGGAGGTTGTGAAGGACGTGACTGATAAGGCTTGCGATGTTTCCCAGTGTATGAGCTTTCAGAATTGCTGGTCTTCGATGATCGAACAGCCATCGTGAGATTCTGCAATTCTTCTCGGATTAGGTGTAATTCGTTCACGATTTCCTGAGCGATCTCGTCTTTCATTTTGGCACCCGTTACGATTTTGCGATTTCAGTCGTGTGGACAGTCCGGGCTTATCCTGCGCATACCCCGAACAGCCTGCTCAAGTGTTGAAACGTCATAACGTTCAACGGTGTTAGACTGACGCATGGGCCAATCTCGTTATACTGGCAGCAAGGTCCAGTTACATACAATAACCCAAGGGATCTGCCACTGAGAGCTTTGTTTTCATTTCCTGTTGGTTCATGCACAATCCTTGGTTTTGCGAAGCAATACGCAGTTGACGGCCACCCTATCATGCGACGGTTTGAAACGTGATTGGGGAAAATACTCCTAATGACCGTGGCCGCACTCGCGTACGAAGATCTTGAAAATGTCGGGGCGGGTCAACTTTGTCTGTTCATTGAACCTCCAAAATCGTGGCAAGTCGCTGGCTTTAAAAGCTTAAACAGTGATCGTTATCTCCGGTGTTTGGTAAATTCGTCTCGGCGTTTGTGAGCGACTATTACCCGCCATCGCCTCCAGTAATGGCCGCGCATAATGGTGGTGTATACGTTTTACTCTTATAATAAATAAAGTGGAGGGTTTCGCCGTCGCAGCATTGCGAAGGCAGACGGTCCCTCTAACTTCTTATCGGAACCGGTACGATTATGTACCTGTACCAAAATTGGTCGGAAGGCCAGTTCCCAGCACAATTAACAAACGCCACACTGCAAATGTGCCGCTCAACAGCTGCAATACAAAATCTAAAAAGATAGCGAAAACACCGTGATCAAAACTTCGGTTAGGATTTGTTTGTGTATTTACATGTTCATGTTTTGTGTCGCAATCGCACAAGCCCGCGATTGGTATGCTTCTCCCGACGGTTCGTCGCGGGGGAGCGGAAGCATCTCATCTCCGTGGGACCTCAGGACGGCATTAAGCGCTCCGGCGGCTGTCCAGCCTGGCGACACAATCTGGATGCGCGGCGGAATCTATTCGGGAACTTTCAATAGCTATCTCAGTGGAACGACCAGCAGTCCGATTGTGGTGCGTCAATATCCAGGGGAGCGGGCGGCAATCGCTGGCGCCCTGATCATCGGCCGCAATGGGGATCATGATGTATGGTTCTGGGGTTTTGAAGTTTTCAATCGCGGCACTTCAGTACAGGGCGACGGCGTCACCATGTCAGCCTCCGGCCTCAGTAATCCGGGCTTCAAACTGATCAACATGGTGATTCATGACAATCAGGCCAATGGCGTGGGTTTCTGGGCTGGGGCGATCCAAGGAGAAGTCTACGGTAGTCTCATCTATAACAATGGCTTTGACGGTTGCATAGGTTCGTCCTGCCGCGGCCACGGCCATGGACTCTATGTACAGAGCACTGATAGTCACCGGATCGCGGATAATATTGTGTTTCGCAATTTCAGCGAAGGGACCCAGCTTTATGGAAGCGTAAACGCGGCGCGGAACAATGTCAGCTACGAAGGAAATGTTTTTTTTAACAGCGGCGAACTATCGGCACTGAACAATGGGGACTTCAACAGTTACAATATGTGGATTGGCGGGGATCAGGTTTCGCAAAATACCAAACTCATTGACAATTATTGCTATTCGTCGGCGCCGTTGGGGCACAACCAATATTACAACCTCTTTGCCAGCAACAATGCACTCGTGACGGGAAATTATTTTTTCACGCCGGCGCCGGACCGACAAGGGATATACATTAATTCAAGCAGTAACACTGGCTTGCACATGACAGGCAATACCTTCTACGGCGCGTTGGATTTCAAATCGTCAAGCTATCCGAACAACACGTACCTGTCGGCGCGTCCTACCGGCAAGAATATTTTTGTTCGCGCGAACCATTACGAAATCGGGCGAGCAAACATCGTGGTCTACAATTGGGATTTAAGCCCCAGCGTTACTGTAGATATTTCAGCCAGTGGTCTGCATCTGGGGCAGACCTACGAAATCCGCGATTCGCAGAACTTTTACGGCGCGCCTGTGGCCAAGGGAATATATAACGGCGGTTCCGTGACTATTCCGATGAGCAACCTAACGCTGGCGCCGCCAGAAGGGACTGTGCCGAACCAACCGCGTCATACTGCGCCCGAATTCGATGTGTTCATTCTGATCCCTACAGGATCTCAACCCGGAGATACGACACCACCGACTGTTTCCATTCTATCCCCCGGTCCGAACCAAACGCTGTCAGGCACGTTTAATGTTACGGCCACAGCCTCTGACAACGTAGCCGTAGCCCGTGTGCAGTTCAAGCTCGACGGCGCCAACCTGGGATCACCCGTAACCAGTGTTCCGTACCAGATCAATTGGAACACCGCGACAACGACCAATGGGTCTCACTCGCTGACCGCCGTAGCCACCGATACCTCAAACAATTCCATAACTTCAACGGCGGTTGCGGTCACCGTGAACAACTATAAGACGGCGCCGACGGTATCTATTACTGCGCCCAGTGCGAATCAGACAGTTTCCAGGGGGATCACGATCACGGCCACGGCTTCAGACAATGTCGGTGTTACCGGCGTGCAGTTCAAACTGGACGGAACTAATCTAGGATCGGTGAGCTCCTCAGCGCCGTATCAGGTCAACTGGAACACGACCGGGGCGACCAACGGAACTCACTCGCTTACGGCCGTGGCTTCCGATGCGGCCGGCAATCTAGGCACAGCCTCGGTAACGGTAACGGTGAGCAACGTCAGTTCACCACCCACTGGCACGCCCTCCATGGCGTACTGGAGTTTCGACACGACCGATATCAGCGGCAACCTAGCGTTGGACCGTTCCGCGAACCATCTCAACGCCACCATGTACAACATGAGCACGACGGCCGGGAAGGTTGGTCAGGCGCTAAACTTCAACGGATCGAACAGCTATCTGATGGTTCCCGGCGGGGGGTTGAACCTGAACAGTGACTTTACGCTAGCGGCTTGGATCAAAACTAGCAATTCCTCAAGAAGGGAAGCGTTGCTGTCCAAGTACGATGCCGGCGGGACCGAAGCAGGCTATCTACTCACGACCAGTGCTTCCGGGACGCTAGGCCTCCAGTTGGGAGCCAGCAATCAGGCGGCCTACGGAAACCGGCTGGCCAAGGACAGCACTCCTATTAACGACGGGGTGTGGCATCACATAGCCGTGGTCATTACTCTGGGTCAGGACGTTAAGTTCTACATCGATGGCACGCTCCGCTCCACCCTGCCGGTCAAGGCCGCGGCGGCCAGCAACGGCTCACCATTCGAAATGGGTACGCTGCCATTCACTTACTACGGGAATTACTTTACCGGATCCATGGACGAAGTACGTGTGTACCATCAAGCCCTCAACGCCTCTGACATCGCTCTGATTGCCGGGCGCAGTATGGCTCCCTGAGTCACATCGTCGCAAAGCTGGAACGCTACTTGCGGAGCCGGATGACAGCCCGTCGGAGCAGGTATTTTCCATAGTATCGGCCGCAATGCTGTTGCTCGGGAGGATGCGTATATAGAGCTATATAGAGCTTAAGCAACATCGGCAAGCCGTGGCGGAATTGCTCGGAAAGTTGCAGCGTGCTTCGTAACAAGATGCAACTAGACCGCGAATCGCACCGCAGCGAACGGTCTTGGCCGGATCACATCGTTTTGTATAACGATTTGAGTCGCTGGCGTTGAAGAGCGGTCCAATCCCTACCCAAAAACTTAGATGATTCGAGGTCTACAAGTTGGTGATTCTCTGAGGAAAGGGTTTTAGCACGCGTAGGGGTGAACCTTAAACTCAAATTTTCGTAGGGACCCGCCCGCCTTCGCAATGACACGTCCGAAAGGATTTCTTTCGATGTGAGATTAGATCGGTGGTGGCCAGTTAACAGCACTCAATGATTCGCGACGGTAGGCATGCGCACACTGTAAAATGCGCCGAACGTATGGTTAGGTAGCTAACTTTATGTACAAGCTGATCAATGCTATTGATCTCGCCCGCGATGATTCGTTGATACCAGTGGTAGGCGCCTTAACCACCGACGATGGAGTAGGAGCTAAATGAACGAACAAAAATAAGCCGAAGCAAATCAGGTATCAATTATGTTGTGCTGCCGCCGATGACAGCTAGCGCATAAAGTGATCAGGTTTTCTAGATCATCTGGGCCTAACTGGCTGCGGCGGACGTGATGATGCACCTGAAGGTCTTTCCGCGAGCCGCAACATTGACACTTCCAGCCGTCACGGTCTAAGACACGTTTCCTTAGTTCGTCGTATTCTGCGGGCTCTAAGACGAGCCGCGGTCGCTTCTGACGCAATCTCTCCATGGCCCCTCTTTTAACCTGTTGAGTAATTGATCTCTGCGCTCGTCAGGCAGAGTTTGATAAAGCCGTTCCAGGGACAACACCAACACTTCAGATTGATTTTCCTGGGTAGCGGATCCAGCCTGAAAATCAGCGCAGATCATTTCCAGGCAATAACCGCGCGATTTGTCCGATCCGAGCATCAGAGCGACTGTCTCAATAGCCTGCTCCACAACTGGTAGCTGGCTTTTGTATAGCTTGAAGTAGATGATTTCCCACGGCTCGGTCTCTTTGCCGGTAAGGTAGCGCTCTACCTCAGTCTTAAATCCTTCTTTGGGGAGTTCTTTGGCTCTGTGCAACCAGGTTGCACAGTCAAATCTCTCCCCATCTTTACGTGCCACCTTCACTAATTCCGTAGCTTTGCTCCACCCTACCTCCTTGAGTTGGGATTTGGGAACGCGCGTCAAATTCTCGTGAATAGCCATCAGGTAGTAGGCTTTGCGCCGCGAGGCCGGAAACCGTTTCTCCAGGAAGTTATCAAACGAAGTGAGTTTTTCCAGTTTCCAGTATTGTTTGGCGCGAACCTCACAAAGATATTCTCCGAGCTCGACAAAGCGAACGTCCTTCTCCTGGTCTTTGGTCTTTTCCCAGGACAGGATCTCGTCGATCTTGCCTAGAACGAAGACGGCGCGGCGCGGGTTGATCTCTGGTTCCACCCTGGGCCGCCCGTCAATCCACAAGCTCGTCAAGCCAATCAAGGTCGCTCGCTCCTGCTTTGCGGATAAGGTTCGCAGTGATCAATTGCTCGTTCCCAAGGCACAGACCCAAGTGAGAGCAACTCACACAGCCGTTTTGCGGGAAGCGAATGCCACTGTGCGAATCAAAATGTCCCGTTTCGATCTGGTTGACGGTGGTCTCCACCAACCGACCGAACTCTTTGCGTTGTGCTTCGGAGATGGTGGCTCTCAGGTATTGGATTTCTGGATGGTGTTTGCGCACGAAGACGACAAAGGCAACTTCCGAGATTCCAGTAAGCCAGGAATAACAGATGAGTTGCGGGTCGAGTGAGAGCAAGCCTGTGGGATTATCAGGATAGCGAGCAGTGGTGGTTTTCCAATCGATGAGGCAACGTATTCCATCGATTTCGCCGATGGCATCCACATATGCGAGGAAGTTGCTACCGCCCGGCAGGCTGTGCAGGATTTTGATCTGCGAGTTTTTCTGTGGGTCGGCAATACGAATCCGGTTGTCTTGCGCAAAGCGCTCCAGCAAATGGATACCTTGATGCACCAGGCGATCCCAGGTATCACCTTTTTTATATTCGAAGGCGGAATCACGATAAGCGCCCCATTCGGTAAAAAGTGCTGCCCCAGGATCCTCACCACGAAACAAAGCGCCCAGGGCGTTTTCAAAGGACCGGCCGAAGGCCATGGCAGCACGAGTTTCCTTTTCTCGCCAACCATCGAGGTAGCGGTAACGATAACTGCGCGGGCAGCGCAGGTATTGGCTGATCTGCGTGTAGCTATAGACCATCGGCATGGCCATTTCCGTTCTTCTGGGGAACGGATTCACAAGAGCGTTCCTCCCACTCCGCGGCGGGAGCAAATCCATCCAGATTCTGATAACAACGCCCGTTCAGCGTGGTGTGCGAAGTACGGATGACACCACGCAGGCCCAGCAGCGCCTTCTCATCGATCTGGTCTCGCGCAAGTAATTCAGTGTCGTAGCCAAAATCACGCAGAAACCAATCGAGTTTCCAAAGGGCCCGCTCGGTGCAATACAGGCGGCCAGAGAAGGATTGCGATGCAAAGAGTTTTGGTTCGAGAACAATAAATCGCAGAGCAAGAAATGGCTTTTGTGGGTGCCATCGATAAGAAGCCTTATCGACACATACCAAGAACAAACCATCCAGATTGCTTTCAACGGTCTGTTGTCTCGAATGGAGACCCGGAATATGGCGTCTCATGGGTGGGCCTCTGGAGATGGGGCATAGGAATTGAGCTTACAAACCAGACCGTCGCGGTTTTCTTTTGCGGCAGAAGATAAGTGCGAAATAAAAGATTCGATCAATTCGCGGCTGGCGCCACTGAGGGTGGCGCTGCCACAGAAATCCGCAGCATATGCTTTGACCAGGTTGGGATTAAGGTTGTGCTGGCGAATTAAAACGCAGAGCTGGTCTCGCAGACGGGGCTGGCCGTTCGAACCATTCTGATGGTGTGGCTGGTAATCCTCCTGTTTGCGTTCTGGCGCTCGATTCGCGGCTCGAGAAGATCCCAATTCCTCGACAGAGCAAATGCCAACTCCGTAAGCCTTGCGTAGGGCCCGATTCACCGCTCTGGTTTCCGCGATACGTAACTCGGCACCGTGGACGAGCGATGAGACATTGAAAGGATCGGCGTCACCATACCCCACGAATCCTCTCGACTTTGGGGACTTGAATACTGTGGCTTTAAATACCCAACGACTAGCCGCTGGGTCAGAGAAATTGGTTTCTATATTTGTTATGAGACTGAAACATCCGAACCGGTGAGCTATCCGAAGCAAGCCCCCGTGTGTGACGTACCATGTTCCATCCAGCAGTTGGAGATCACCGGAGGCAATCGAAATCGAAAATCTGTCGGTTAAGTCTCTCAAACTTTGCCTCATGCCCTTAGAAAGCGCGCCCCATTTCTCGTGTGCGAGTACCACATTTGATCGAGAACCGATAAGCTTAATCCGCATCTCTGCTCCTTCTGAAGGTATGTTGAACTATGTTAAACAATGTAACACCAAAGCGCCGACTTGTCAATCGGTTCCTGTTGAACGAATATCTTCATAGGCTGGGAAAAATAACTGATGAAGACAAAAAACGACCATATTGGATTTCGACTTCCGAAGACTCTCAAGAAGGAATTGAACGAAATAGCAGAGCGCGAAGGAAGGACGCTCTCGCAACTTTGCGAAATCTTTGTGTCCGGAGGGTTGGAGATTTACAAAAGAGAGGGCAGTCGGTATGTCCAGCGCCTAGTATCGCAACAAAAAAAATCCACAACTGTGTGATGAAAGTGTTGACTTTAAGTCAACAGGAGTATGGTAGACCCTGGTTTTGAACCCGCCAGATCCGTACATGGACCGACGCTTACCAGCTACCTAACGAAGGAAACGCGCTGACGCAACCGTCCTTCCTCCTTTTCTGTAGAAATAGGGTTCGGACTAGGTTCACGTTTGCGTCATGGCGGATGTAAGTTCTTTGGTGTTCCATCAGGGTTCATTTGGTATTCATCGATCGGTGTTACCACCGATTGACATGCTCACTTTAGCTGCAGAACATAAATTTCTTATTCGCTGGCATCCCAGGCGTACCCTGCAGAGTCTGCCCGGGCACTCCGTGCAGCATGCTGTTGCGGGCCAACTGGCGTCATCGAAGTGACAAGACACCGGAGGAATGGCCGCGTGAGAGCGCCTAGCTGATCACAATAGCGATACCAAGGCAAGCAACCTCGAGGGGAACAAGCACGAAAACCTGCAAGATTTGCAAGAGAAACCTGATCCACTCGACCCGGCTGCAAAGTTGCAAACGTATTCAACCCGCCGATCCAGTGAAACACGACATAGAAGCACGCTTAAGCGGAACAGGCGATGGTATTTCGCGTGTATATGGCATACAAATATCTGAGAACATACCTGTCAGGCAAAGCACAAAAGCAGTTTGTGTGCTACATCTCCGGAGCTAATGCAGATGAGCGATATGAGTTTGATGATGCCTCGGCAGCTTCGCCGGACGGGCATCCGAAAAAACGTGCTAGCGGACCTTGCGCTAAAAATTTTGTATTTGCAGGGGGAAATGTCGCTTGTCGAATTGGGCGATCAGATTTGCCTGGGCCCTGCCGTGGTCGAAGAGATTTTCCGGTTTTTGCGCAAAGAACAGCTGTGTGAAGTGAAGGGGATGTCCGTTGGCAGTCACTGGATCGCAACCACTACCATGGGCAAACAGCGCGGCGCGGAATTGCTTTCGCTAAATCAGTATGCCGGGCCGGCACCCGTGTCGCTCGAGGATTACAGCACGCGAGTAGGAATACAAAGCGTCAAAAAATGCAAAGTCGAACCGGTCGATATTGTGCGAGCAGTTTTTCCCTTGGTGCTCGACCAGGATATTCTTTTGCGGTTGGGTACGGCGGTCGTCTCTGGTACGTCAATTTTTCTGCACGGGCCATCGGGAACCGGGAAGACAAGTTTGGCGACGCGAATTCCGAGAATTTATAACGATTGCGTATGGATTCCACATGCAGTTGAAATCGATGGCCAAATTATTGCGGTTTACGATCCGGTAGTGCATAAAGCTCCCTCTAATAGTACGGCTCGAGAATCAATCTACGAAGAATCCGACAAGCGATGGGTGTTGTCCCGGAGACCCTGCATCGTGGCTGGTGGTGAGTTGTCGGTGGAGATGCTGGACTTGCAGTTCAATTCCGTCACCAGGTTTTACACTGCACCTCTGCAGATGAAAGCAAACAATGGTCTGCTGCTCGTTGATGATTTTGGACGCCAGCGTATGCGCCCTGAGGAGTTGCTGAATCGATGGATGACTCCGCTGGATCGTGGAATCGACTTTTTGACGCTTGCCGGCGGACGGAAGTTTGAGCTTCCCTTTGACCTGTTCGTGGTCTTCGCAACGAATCTGGATCCCGCGCAATTGGCGGATGACGCGTTCCTGCGGCGAATTCCCAATAAAATTCTCCTCTCCCACGCGCGGCGAGACCAGTTCCTGGAGATATTTCGATCGGAATGCCAACAGCGGATGCTGCCGTATGATCCGGAAGCGGCGAGTTACCTAGTGGACTTCATTACAGGGGACATGCAGCAGCCGCTCTGTCAGTGCCACGCACGAGACTTGATTAATCAAATTACGTGGACAGCAAATTATCAAGGATTAGAACCACAACTCACACGGGAAGTATTGACAGAGGCTTGCCGTGCCTATTTTTTACCGCCCGGCAAATGAATTGTCATGGGTGATTTGCCCCGGAACTTCCAGATAACCAACGATCTGGTCGTGCAATACCTTCGTCGCCACCAATTTCAAAGTCTCTGAGTTGTCAGACACCACGAAAGAGACTACTTCGTTGACCGTTCGATTTTTTAATTCCAGGCACTGATCTTTGAGGTACACACACACTGTGTAGCGCCTGTCTCTTATACACAT
>CAXMLS010000662.1:0-2019 GCA_964194235.1 uncultured bacterium
GCCGCACACCGTGCCCGTTAAGATGGAACGGCAGTTTATTCAGACGACGGTCGGCCGCGTTATTTTCAACTCGCACTTACCGGAAAAATTTCCGTATGTAAACGGCTTGCTGAAGAAGAAGGGCGTGCAGCAACTGGTGTATTACGCTTATCTTCGTTTCGGCCTGGAAGACACGGTTATTCTTCTCGACCACTTGAAGGAACTGGGCTTCCACTACGCCACCAAGTCCGGCATCTCCATCGGCATTGACGACATGCTCATTCCAAGCAATAAATACAGCCTCGTCGAGAATGCCGAGAAGGAAGTCGTCAAGGTACAGCAGCAATACCTCGACGGCGCCATCACCAACGGCGAACGCTACAACAAGGTCATCGCCATCTGGGGAGACGTCACCGAAAAGGTTGCGGACGAGTTGTTCAAGGCGCTTGAGAACCAGGACAAAGAAGGAAACATCAACCCCGTCTACGTTATGGCGGACTCCGGCGCTCGCGGATCGAAACAACAGATTCGTCAGCTTTCCGGTATGCGCGGTTTGATGGCCAAGCCCTCCGGCGAAGTCATCGAATCGCCGATCACCTCCAACTTCCGCGAAGGCCTTAACGTGTTGCAGTACTTCATTTCGACACACGGCGCGCGTAAAGGTTTGGCTGACACGGCGCTCAAGACCGCCGATTCCGGCTACCTCACCCGCCGGCTGGTTGACGTGGCGCAGGACGTGATTATCAACGAGCGCGATTGCGGCACGACCGACGGCATCTTCGTCGAGCCCATCATCGAAGCCGGCGTCGAAGTCGAGCCGTTGCGCGACCGCATCGTTGGCCGCGTCTCTCTCGATAAGATCAAGGACTTCGAGGGCAGCGTAATCGTCGAAGTAAATCAGGAAATTACCGAAGAGCTGGCGAACTCCGTGCAGGGCGCGGGTATCGAGCGCGTACGAATTCGCTCCGTGCTCACCTGCGAATCGCGTCGCGGTGTTTGCGCGCTGTGCTACGGGCGCAACCTGGCGACCGGCCGCATGGTGGAACTCGGCGAAGCGGTTGGCGTTATCGCCGCGCAGTCCATCGGCGAACCCGGCACGCAGCTCACCATGCGCACGTTCCATATCGGCGGAACGGCCACGCGCGTTTCGGAACGTTCCACTCTTGAAGCCCGCAACAACGGCAGCGTCAAGTTTGTGGATTTGAAATACGTCGAAGGCCGCGGCGGCACTTCCATCGCCATGAATCGCGCAGGTCTTATCGCGATCGTGGACGAAAAGGGCCGCGAAAAAGAACGCTACCACGTGGTTTACGGCGCGCGTCTGCGCGTAGTGAATGGCGAACAAGTCGTTCACGGCCAGATTTTGGCTGAGTGGGATCCTTTCACCTTCTCGATTCTTACCGAGACGGCGGGTTCCATTAAGTTCGACGATCTGCGTCCCGGAGTAACCATCGAAGAGCAGGTTGACGAAGTAACGGGACTTTCCCAAGACGTCGTCACGCTGCCGCCCGGCGACGAAAAACATCAGCCCGCGATTCTCGTTCGCGATTCTTCCGGCAAGGTGCGCAAGAAATATCTCATGCCTTCTCGCGCTCACTTGATGGTCAAGGATGGCGACGAAGTGCAGGCCGGCGACGTGCTCGCGAAGATCCCGCGGGAAACCACCAAGACCAAGGACATTACCGGCGGCCTCCCGCGCGTGGTCGAACTATTTGAAACGCGCAAGCCGAAGGACCCTGCGGTCATCAGCGAAATCGACGGCGTCGTCAAGTACGGCGACATCGCCAAGGGCATGCGCAAAGTGCACGTGGAAGCCGAAGACGGCAAGACCACCAAGGAATATTCAATTCCGCGCGGCATTCACATCAACGTTCAGGAAGGCGACCACGTCAAAGCCGGCGAGGCGCTCATTGACGGCCCGCTCAACTTGCACGACTTGCTTGCCGTTCTCGGTGAGAAGTTCACGCAGGCCTATCTCGTCAACGCCATTCAAGAGGTGTATCGCTTGCAGGGCGTGAACATCAACGACAAGCACATCGA
>CAXMLS010000663.1:0-5853 GCA_964194235.1 uncultured bacterium
TTCCTCGCCTCGGCGAGCAGGCTCCACCGCCCAGGCGGGCAAGTCCCGTGCGGGGGCAAGCAGGAGCGAAGCAGAAGAAAGAGCATCGGCCCGCTTCGGCCGGAATGACACGTTTGGGCGTTGCAGCGGGATGAGTTTTATGGAACTACGTTTACAGCAACGCAGATCAAACGAAGTGCGACTGTTTACCGTGAACCGCACGCAATCGATAGAATCGACCTTCGTGATGCATAAGCGATATTTATTCTGTTATTCAAAAGTATTAATTTGATCTATCGGGTACTTGCGTTCATTCTAAGTCAACGGATCATCCAATCTGCCGATATACCTGTGTGCAGTTACGCGCGGCAGCTGAAGGTGAATGCGTACTTACAAATTCTTCTGGGAAATACCCATCCCGGAAGCCAGAGGCCGACGAAGTGAGTGATTCGCTCCCCAGACCCCGCAGCCATACGTTGATAGACGGTGCGCACCGCGCTCCCGCTCGCGCCATGCTTCGCGCTTCGGGAATGTGCGACGCCGATTTCGGGAAGCCGTTGATTGGCGTGGCGAACACGTGGATTGAAATCGGGCCATGCAATTATCATCTTCGCGAACTGGCGCAACACGTAAAGGATGGGATTCGCGCGGCGGGCGCGATGCCGCTGGAGTTCAATACCGTTTCGATCTCCGATGGAATCACCATGGGCACGGAAGGCATGCGCGCTTCGCTGATCAGCCGCGAAGTCATCGCGGACTCGATTGAGTTAGTGACGCGCGGCAATCTTTTCGATGCGCTGATCGTTCTGGTGGGCTGCGACAAAACAATTCCCGGCGGAATCATGTCGCTGGCGAGGCTGAATATTCCAGGACTGATCTTGTACGGCGGATCCATAGCGCCGGGGCGATTTGAAGGTCATTCGGTAACGATTCAAGACGTGTTTGAGGCAGTGGGTACGGAAGCGCGCGGCGGAATGACGGCTGTGCAGTTGAGCGCGCTGGAAGCGGCGGCTTGTCCCGGTGCCGGGGCTTGCGGCGGGCAGTTCACGGCCAACACGATGGCTTTGGTTAGCGAATTTCTGGGCATCGCGCCTATGGGATTATCGAGCGTTCCGGCGACAAATCCCGGCAAGGCTGAAGCGGGCCGGCGCGCCGGCGAACTGGTGGTCGACCTGCTGCGGCGAAATGTTTTGCCGTCGCAGATCATTACCAAGGCCAGCATCGAAAACGCCATTGCGGGAGTCGCGGCCACAGGCGGTTCAACGAATGCCGTGCTGCACCTGCTGGCGATCGCCAGCGAAGCAAAAATATCGCTTTCCATCGACGATTTCGATCGCATCAGCTCGCACGTTCCGATTCTTGCGGATTTAAAACCAGGAGGACGATTCGTTGCCACAGATCTCTACGCAGCAGGCGGCACTGCGCTGGTCGCAAAGCGCATGCTTGAAGCAGGAAAGCTCCGCGGCGAGTGCATCACCGTCACTGGCCTCACGCTCGCCGAAGAGGCAAACTCAGCCAAAGAAACCGCGGGACAAGAAGTTGTCCGCGCCGTCAATGCTCCACTCAAACCGACCGGTGGGCTGGTCATCTTAAAGGGCAATCTGGCGCCGGAAGGATGCGTGCTGAAAGTTGCCGGGCACAACGTACAAAGCTTTCGCGGGCCGGCACGCGTTTTTGATACTGAAGAGGCGGCGTTTCAGGGCGTGGAAGATGGCACGATCAAAGCGGGCGACGTGGTGGTGATACGTTACGAAGGCCCCAGGGGCGGACCGGGGATGCGCGAAATGCTGGCCGTTACAGCGGCGCTGGTGGGCGCGGGATTGGGCGACTCCGTTGCGCTCCTTACGGACGGCCGCTTTTCCGGCGCAACGCACGGATTAATGGCTGGGCACGTTGCACCGGAAGCCGCCAACGGAGGTCCCATCGCCGCGGTGGCGGACGGCGATACAATTGTTTTCGATGTGCCGGGACGAAAGCTGAACGTGGAAATCACCGACAAGGAAATGAAGAAGCGCATGACCGCGTGGCGAGCACCGGTGCCGCGTTACACTACCGGCGTGATGGCCAAGTACGCGTTCCTGGTGTCTTCCGCCGCGCTCGGCGCGATAACGTCCGTACCTGCCGCACCATCGACAACGCCTTCTGAAACTTACGCGAGGACTTTATGAAGATGACCGGCGCGGAAATACTTTGCGAATCGTTAACCAAGCTCGGAGTGAAACACATTTTTGGGTATCCGGGCGGCGCGATCCTGCCGGTGTATGACGCACTGGGCAAATCGAAGCTACATCACATACTGGTGCGCCACGAACAAGGCGCGACACATATGGCCGACGGCTACGCACGCGCGAGCGGAAGCGTGGGTGTGGCCATGGCGACTTCCGGACCCGGCGCGACGAATATGGTTACCGGAATCGCTACGGCGATGCTGGATTCTTCGCCGGTGGTCTGCATCACCGGACAGGTTAGCAGCAAGGTGCTGGGCTCGGATGCGTTCCAGGAAATCGATATCACGGGTATCACTATGCCGATCACCAAGCACAATGTGATCGTGACGCGCGCTGAAGATATCGCACGCACGGTGCGGGAAGCGTTTCAAATTGCCGCGAGTGGACGGCCGGGTCCGGTGCTGGTGGATATCACCAAGGATGCGCAACAAAGTTCGTGCGAATTTAATTGGGAAGCGGCCGCTCCGCAATTGCCGCCGAAGCGCCAGCGCATCAGCTACGACCAGGCGGAGTTCGATCGCGCGGTGGAACTACTTAACTCCGCGAAACGACCGATTATTCTTGCAGGCCACGGCATCATGGTTTCAGGCGCGATGCGCGCATTCGAGAAATTTGTGCGCGCGGGAAATTATCCGGTGGCAATGACGCTGCTGGGCATCGGCTGCTTCCCTGCCAAGGATCCACTGAACCTGGGAATGATGGGGATGCACGGCGAAGCCTGGGTGAATAATTCCATTCAGGAATCAGACCTTCTTATAGCCGTGGGAATGCGTTTCGACGATCGCGTCACCGGCGATTTGCGGACGTATGCCAAGGGTGCGCGCAAGATTCACATCGAGATCGACCGCGCCGAAATTAACAAAAACGTGCAAGTCGATGCGGCGCTGGTTGGCGATGCGCGCGAAGTTCTGGAAAAACTTACTCCGCATATTGAAACGCGAGATCACAGCATCTGGATCAACCACATCCAGGAATTAAAGGGCGATTCCGCCGTGCGCGACATTCAAAGCCTGCCGGATAACGGGCACCTGTATGCCGCGCACGTCATCAACGACATCTGGAAACAAACGCGCGGCGAAGCCATCGTGGTCACCGACGTGGGACAGCATCAAATGTGGGAAGCGCAGTACTACCATCACAATCTGCCGCGCACGCTGATTACTTCCGGCGGGTTGGGAACCATGGGGTTTGCACTGCCCGCCGCGATTGGCGCCAAGTTCGCGAAGCCCGATGCGGAAGTGTGGGTGGTCGTGGGCGACGGCGGTTTTCAGATGACCATGAGCGAGCTTGCCACCATCGTGCAGGAAAAAATAAATATAAAGATCGCCATCATCAACAACGGATTTTTGGGCATGGTGCGGCAATGGCAGGAATTTTTCTACGACAAGCGCTACGTAGCCACCCCGCTGGTGGCTCCCGATTTTGCCGCGCTGGCAAATGCGTTTGGCATACGCGGAGAGCGCATCAGCACGCGCGCAGACGTGGTACCGGCGATTCAGGCGGCACGTGGGTCAAAAGAAACGGTGCTGCTGGATTTCCGCGTAGAGCAGGAAGATTCTGTTTACCCAATGGTGGCCGCCGGGGCGTCCTTGAATGACATGATCCGCCGCCCGGACAGCCCGCTGGTGGAGACGGCTACGGAGCCATGAAAAAAATCGAGGAAAGTATGCAAACACTCGTCGCGTATGTAGAAAACAAACCGGGCGTGCTGAATCGCGTGGCTTCGCTGGCGCGGCGTTTGGCGATCAATATCGATTCATTGACCGTCGGACCGACGGAAAACGAAGAAATCGCGCGCATGACCATCGTGGCTCACACGGACGCGAAGGGGGCGCACAGACTCGAAGCCAGCCTGGAAAAACTGGTGGACGTTCTGCTGGCGGAGAATATTTCCGATCGCTCCGTTCTGGAGCGCGATCTTGCGTTGATTAAAGTGACGGCCGACCAGACGAATCGGCCGCACTTGATGGAGTTAATTAAGGTGTTTCGCGCGCGCGTTGTGGATGTGGCGCCGGAATCGTTAATTCTGGAAGTATCCGGCACGGTGGACAAGATCGATGGGTTGCTAGAAGTGTTGCGGCCGTTCGGCGTTCTGGAGATGGCGCGCACCGGGCGCATCGCCATGACGCGGGGAGCCGATCTGCTGCGCCCGCCGGTCGCCGCGCCGCGCGATAACGCCGCGGAAACGGAAATACCCGCCGGCGTCACCATCCGACTGTAAGGGCAACACGCGGACGGGCGTCGTTTTCGCCCTGTAATCTCGATCAGTAGAACTTGCAGCAAAATTTATCCGTGGCGTGCTGGTGTGCGGCCCGAGAGGAAAAGTATGGCAAAGCTTTATTACGACGATTCCGCGGACCTATCGCTCATTCAAGGAAAAAAGGTGGCGATTATCGGCTACGGTTCGCAAGGGCACGCGCACGCGCTGAATTTGCGGGATAGCGGCGTCTCCGTGCGCGTTGGTTTGCTACCGGGAAGCGCTTCGCGCGCCAAGGCAGAAAAAGATGGACTTACAGTAAACACTCCCGCGGAAGCGGCGGCGTGGGCCGACGTGATCATGATCCTCACGCCGGACACCAAGCAGCCAAAGATATATCGCGAGGACATCGAGCCAAATCTGAAAGCCGGCAAAACGCTAATGTTTGCGCATGGCTTTAACATTCGCTTTGGCACCATCAAGCCACCCAAAGCGGTGGACGTATCCATGATCGCTCCCAAGGCGCCGGGACATCGCGTGCGCGAAGTGTTCAGCGAAGGAGGCGGCACGCCCGCGCTTCTGGCTGTGGAGCAGGACGCCAGCGGGCAGGCGAAAGCTCTGGCGCTTTCTTACGCAAAGGCGCTTGGCACTACGCGGGCGGGAGTGCTGGAGACAACATTTACCGAAGAAACGGAAACGGATTTGTTTGGCGAGCAGGCGGTGTTGTGCGGGGGCGTCAGCGAATTGATCAAGGCAGGGTTTGAGACGCTGGTGAATGCGGGATATCAACCAGAAGTCGCGTACTTCGAGTGCCTGCACGAATTGAAATTGATCGTCGATCTGATCTATCGCGGCGGGCTGAGCTACATGCGTTATTCCATCAGCGACACCGCGGAGCAAGGCGATTACAGCGCAGGGCCGCGCATCATTACGTCAAAAACACGGGAAGAGATGCGCAAAATTCTGGCGGAGATTCGCGACGGAAGCTTTGCCAAAAAGTGGATTGAAGAAAATGAACAGGGCTGCCCAAACTTTCTGGCTACCCGGCAGCGGGAACAAACCCATCCCATCGAACAACTTGGGCCGGAGCTTCGCGCGATGATGCCGTTTCTGCAACCGATTACTGCTCCCGGGTTGGCTGCTAAAACCGCAACAACCAAGAAATAGTGTTTGTCAATTGGGCCGTACGAACCCAAAACTAAGGTTTTTACGGAATTGACAGATTAATACATTTGGATGATTCTCACGCACGATGAAATCGAGGGTCAAGCCAGCACGGCAGCACGTGCCGGAACGTATCGAACGGCTCAGCATCAAACGCCAGGAAATCATACGCCCGATTTTAGAGCACCCGCGCGGGTACGTATTGCTGAGCGTGCGCGCTCTAGCCGAACGATTGAATACTGATCCGGCAACCATTGTACGTATTGCTGTCTCTTATACACATCT
>CAXMLS010000664.1:0-3463 GCA_964194235.1 uncultured bacterium
GAGATGTGTATAAGAGACAGGGGTTAGTATTGGCCTGCAGGCGCGCGGCTTCGGGACGCTGGTTCGCGCCCCACACTTGCGCCCAGCCCAGGAAGAAGCGCTGCTCCGGCGTGAAGCCGTCGAGATCTTTGGGACGCGGCTTCCCTTCCAACGATTTTTCGTAAGCGGCGTAGGAAATGGCCAGCCCGCCGAGGTCGCCGATGCTTTCGCCCAGAACGAGTTTGCCGTTCTGATGCAGGCCTGGCTCGACTTCGTAGGTGTCGAATTGTTTTTCCACGCATGTCGCGCGCTCGTCGAAATTTTTGCGATCGTCAGCGGTCCACCAGTTACGCAAATTTCCTTTGGGATCGAATTGCGAGCCTTCGTCGTCGAACCCGTGAGAAATTTCATGACCGATCACCGCGCCCATGCCGCCGTAATTGATGGCGTCGTCGGCTTTCGGATCGTAAAAAGGCGGCTGCAGAATGCCCGCGGGAAACACGATTTCGTTCATGGTGGGATTGTAGTAAGCGTTGACGGTTGGCGGCGTCATGCCCCATTCGTTGTGGTCCACCGGCTTGCCGATTTTGCCAAGCTCGCGGGCGTTCTCAAACGTCGCGGCACGTTGTGTGTTGGCCAGATAGGATGTGCGACTGATGGACAGCTTGGAATAATCACGCCATTTGTCGGGGTAGCCGATCTTGATGTTGAAAGCTTCCAGCTTGTCGATCGCGGCTTTTTTGGTTTCGGCGCTCATCCAAGAAAGCGTGGGAATATCGGAGCGCAGAGCGGAAATAAGATTCTTCACCATCTCCAGCGCGTGCGCTTTGGCGTCCGGCGGAAAATATTTTTCTACGTAAACCTGCCCAAGCGCTTCACCGATGTTGCGATTCACGGATTGCACGCAACGCTTCCAGCGCGGCTGCAGCTCGGCCGTGCCGGACAGGCGCTTGCCGTAGAAATTAAAATTTTCCTGCACGAAGGCGTCGCTCAGCGCGGGGGCATCCGCGTGAATGACGTGCCAGCGCAGATACGTCTTCCAATCGGCCAGCGAAGTGGCGGCCACCTGGCGATCCATCTCCTTAAAAAAATCGGGCTGGCCGATGTTGCTTTCCGGAAGACCGGGCAGGCCGACAGTCGCGAAGAAAGAATCCCAGGACCAGTCGGGCGTCAATTGCTTCAACTGCGCGAGGGAAAGCTTGTGATACACGGCTTGTGGATCGCGCAATTGCACGTTGGTCATCGAAGCCTTCGCCAGGGAAGTTTCGATGTTCATCACCGTTTGCGCTTCGGCGGCGGATTTTTCCGCGGAGTCGCCGGCCAGCTGAAACATTTTCGCTACGTGCGCGACATAGTCGGTGCGCAGCTGTTTCGAACGGTCGTCATCGCGCGTGTAGTAATCGCGGTCCGGCATGCCCAGCCCGCCCTGATCGGCGTCCCCAATCACCTTGGTGCTGTCCACAAAATCCTGCGTGGAGCTGAAATCGAACACCGCCTGGATACCCTGCTTGTGTAGCCGCGCAACTTCCGTCAGCAGCGCCTGCCGGTCGTTCATGGCATCGATGGCCGCGACGGTTTCCGCGAGCGGCTTGGTCCCGGCGGATTCAATCGCGGCAGAGTCCATGCAACTTGCGTAAAAGTCGCCGACTTTTTGTTCGTTGGAGCCGGCAGCGCTTTTTGCAGCTGCGGAAGCTTCAGCAATCTGGCGTAGCGAAGCCAGGTTTTTTTCCGCCAGTTCGGCGCTGGTGCTCCAGCTTGGATGATCGGCCGGGATGGGATTATTTTTCATCCAGCCGCCCATGGCGAACTTATTGAAGTCGTCGCACGGCTTGCAGGTTCTGTCGAGATTGCCTTCGGCAAATCCCCAGTTCGCCGGAGCGTCAGCGGCGTGCGAGCGCGCCCCAAGAATGGTGCCGAGTCCCGCGAGGCCCAGACACATCGCGAGGATGGAAAATCGCAAGAAACTATTTTTCATGAGCCACCTTTTGTGAATAGCCGCGGATTGACGAGCCAGCGCATTTGCGAAGTGTGTAAATTAACTTGAACAATTCCTATTTGATGCACGTTTATTTGGTGCGACGCCACGTCGTGCGCTGGCATCGCGTGCAATGTCACTTGGCGGCGGGAACCGGTGTTTGGTATTTGCTGGTATCCACGGATTGCCATTCGCCACGCATGATGCCTTCACGAATTTGCGCTGGAGTTTTTCCTTTACGTGTTTGCTCGTAAGTGTAGAGATCTTCGCGAACGCAAATCTGGCAACCGGAGCCGTGTTTGCTGACGAAGCAATCGAGCAGACTCCCGTGTCCCTGGCTGCGGTCGCAGTGGCAATAGCAAGGTTCCTGGTACAGAACTTTTTTTACGCGGGCCGCGACGGTGTACGCGTTTTGCACCACCGGGTCGGAAAAATTATCGGCGCCCATAGTGCCAGGGAGAGCGTCGTGTGGAGCTTCGGCGTGGAACGCCGGGACGGCGTCCTCGGATGTCGCCGCTTGCGGATCGGGAATTGCTGGCGCGGCGCTGGAGGCAGACTGCTGCGGCAGCAAAAGCAAAGCCAGCGCAAACGCAAAAAGGATGAGCGTCGCGGAAAATTTTTGAGCTAATTGCATGAAGCGGTCTCCGTTCTGTCCATTCTCTCTGCGGATGCCTTGCAGCGGGAAGAGCAGCCAATAATTACTCTACGGCGTAACCGGCAAAAATTCCACTCTGCGCGTATAGCGCCAGGGAACCGAATCAAGCTCCCGGGCTCTCCATCTGCCATGGGGGTTTTGAAAATGTACCGGCAAGTTTGGTCGCGCAACGCTCTCGTCTTTCTTGCCTGATTCAGAAATCCCTCCCCTATTCCGGGTGGCTGAGATCCGCACCGTCCGGCCCGACCTGAATTTCCGACTTCTTCCCGGTCATCGTCACCTGAGCCTCATACGCGACCAGCGCTCCACGCTTGGTGAGGGATTCCACTTTCGTGATTTTTCCAGCTCCTGCCTTTTTCTGCAGTGCATCGCGCACGGCAGCGGGAAGCTTTTGCAGAAACACCTGCTCTTCCACTTCGTTGATGGTTCCGTCCGGAGCAATGGCCACGTCTTTAGTGTGCCCGTCAACGGTCAGCGATACTTCATATTGCAGCTTCCCATCTTCCGTTTCGCTGGAGTACCCGCGCACCGCCGCTCCCTTGCTTTGCTCGTCGGCCGTTTTCTGCACCGCCGCCGGCAAATCGGACTTCTTCAAATGTTTCTCCTGCGCCTGCACCCGCGCCGTGAAACTGCAGCACAGCGCAAGCAGTGAGACCAAACTCAGCCGAATGTATTTCATGGAATTCACTTTTCCTTTCAGCGTGCGAAGCTGCTCTTAGGTTAATCGTAGGCTTCCAAGTCAGCCTCTGTCAGTTTACTTCGAACGCAGATTTAAGCAGATACACTATTCGGGTTTTTCACTGTAGCGTCCTTCGACTCGTATAACCCGCCTATACCTGTCTCTTATACACATC
>CAXMLS010000665.1:0-1948 GCA_964194235.1 uncultured bacterium
GCGTATGCTCGTGCCGAGATTCCTGCCCAGCGCATCGACTAGCGTTTGATTGCCATCACGGAATGTCTGCAGGCTCGGCTTTTCTTTTGCCGCGCCCTTTTTCCCGGCACGCAGTAAACCGCGGACTACGCTGCCGGCGGATCGTTCGGCTTCATGCAACTGTGGGAACGCGCTTTGCAAACTGAGTCTTTCGGGATTTCCGGCATAGATCCCGGATACGAAAGGGCCGACCAGTTTCTCCAGCAATTCGGCGGAAAATTTGCGTCGGACAAAGTCAGCAAGCGATTCGTCGGTTTGCGGCGCGCTCGTGTGCCCGGCGATATCTTTCAACACGCGCCACTTGGTTCGCATGCTGAAAAGTGGAGATTTAAAGAAGGCTGGCGGGCTAAGGGGAACGGCTTGCAAATGGCCGTCAATGAAAACGTAGCGAGGTGCACCTTCCGGTGCTTTGACGAGCTGTGATTCGATTTGCAATTCACGGCAGAGCGCGAGAATCGGCGCGGTGGCATTGAAGCTTTGCGGCCCTAGCTCCAAGAGATACCCATCACGGTATTCGGAGTGAATCACGCCGCCGGGCTGCGTCGAAGCCTCCAATAGGAGCACTTCTGTGCCGGCATTGCGCAGCGCATGCCCGCACACCAAACCGGATATGCCGCCACCGATGACCACGACTGGAACGTGAAGGCTCACGGGTAGCGCAGGCATGCGGTTTCCTTACAAAGTTTTCGAAAATAGTGGCTTCACAGTGAGTTGCTGTTTTTCGAGGTAGGGATCAAACAGCATGGCAAGGTTGCGGATGAAAATCCTTCCCAGCCAGGTGGCGCGAATCTCTTTCGCGTCGAGTAGCACAAGACCATCCTCGCGGGGCGCTTCGAGTTGGTTCAGTTCGTTTGCGAAGTATTGATCAAAATCGATGCCGAATTCGCGTGAGATTTCTTCCTCGATCACTACGGTGTGGCATAGGAGCCGGTTGATCACCGCGCGGCGCAGCAAATCGTCGTGTGAAAGGCGGTAACCACGCATGGTGGCGATGCCACGGTCCTCCACGGCTTTTTGCCATAATGGCAAGTCGCGATGATTCTGCGAATAGGCATTTTGAAACGCGCTTATGGAAGTTACCCCCATGCCGTACAAATCTGCGCCAGCCTTGGTCGTGTAACCCTGAAAATTGCGATGCAGAGTGCGTTTTTGCTGCGAGATTGCCAGTTCATCGCCGGGTTTGGCGAAATGGTCCATGCCAATGTACAGGTACCCAGCTTCCAGAAACTTCATCAAGCCGGTACGGAAGATAGCGAACTTTTGCATGCCCTCGGGCAGATGCGTGGCAAACGCACCTTGCTGTTTTTTCAGCCAAGGCACATGAGCATAACTGAACAGAGCAATGCGGTCGGGCTGCAGCTCGAGAATCTGGTCCACGGTATGGGCAAATCGTTCCGGCGATTGAAACGGTAAGCCGTAGATCAGATCGACGTTGATGCTGTCGAAACCCAAGCTACGAGCGGCAAGCAGTAAGTCGCGGGTCAATTCGAAAGGCTGAATTCTGTGGATGGCCGCCTGCACCTCGGGATGAAAATCCTGGATGCCCATGCTCAGGCGGTTGAAACCAAGCGCGCGCAGGGTCTCAAGATGTTCGCGGGAAGTTACGCGGGGATCGATTTCGATGCCAATTTCGGCGTCCGCCGCAAAATTAAAATGCTGCTTGGCAAAGCTAAACAGGTCTGCGATTTGCGGCGGCGTGAGGTATGTCGGCGTGCCTCCGCCCCAATGAAACTGCACCACAGGGCGCTCACGTGAGACGCCTCGGCTTACGTGTTCGATTTCTTTCTTGAGGACCCCCAGATACGGCGGAGTGACCCGCTTATCTTTTTGGATAATTACGTTGCACGCGCAGAAGAGGCACAAGCTTTCGCAAAAGGGCAGATGCATGTACCTGTCTCTTATACACATC
>CAXMLS010000666.1:0-2813 GCA_964194235.1 uncultured bacterium
GATGTGTATAAGAGACAGAGGTTATAGTGCGTTTCCAAATCCTCGTCTTCGGCACCCATCTCGCCAAGCTCGGCGCGGAAATTATCGAAAACTTCCTGGAGCGGGCCGGAGTCGCTGCGATTGGCGTTGTCGACGACCTTGGCGGGCGCTTCCGTGTCGGCCTTCGAGTAGGAAGGAGTTAGTTCACCCATGCCGAGATGCTGGATTTCGCTGGCAAGATCGGCCAGGAACTGGTCGGAGGCTAGATCGCTGCCTGCGGGCGGTTTTGTCCCGTTGTGCGCGACAATTTCCGGCTCGGCCTCTGCTTGGTGAACTTCGATGGGAATATCCGGCGGCTTTTGAGCGTGCGCGGGAACGAGCGCCTCGGGTTCGAGAATAAGATCGTAATCCTGATCGACTTCGAATTCGGACTTGTCGATTTCTTGTGCGGCGCCGACAGGTTCGAGCGGTTGCGGCTCGGGAACTTGTGGCCCGGAATGTGACTGGTCCTCGGCTTCGGCCTTTGCGTGGACCGGTTGTTCCTCAGTTACGCTGCTAGGGGCATCCGATTCACTTTTTGCGGCTTCCAGTTCTGGCGAAGTTCCCTGTGTAGAGGTCGCTTGCTCGCCCTCGGTTGGCGAGGGCTCGAGTGACACCTGGAATTCCGTGATCGCGGAAATCTCCGGCGGGGGAATAAATGCAGACTCAGAATGCGCCGGCTCGGAAACCGATTCAGGTGCCACGGTCTCTTCCGCTGGCGGCGGCTCAGCGTGAATTTCGAATTCGGCGGGCTGCGACGGATTTTGCGCGGTAAGCGTTTCCGCGGGAGATCCATCCGGCACTTCTTTCATCAACCTAGACCATTCCTCGGACAAATCGACTTCGTGAACTCCCTGATGATTTTGCGCGGAAACCTGAGATGTCGGAACAGCGTGCTCATCCGGGGCGACTTCGAAGACGCCGGGCTCCTGGTCATTAAATTCTTCGGTACCGGGCAAACTGTCGCCGCTATCCGACGCGGCTCGCGCCAGTAAAGCGGCCGCCAGGTCTTCATCGCTAAGACCGGCGGCGCGCTGGAAGCGGCGGCGCAATTCGGCGAAGCGTTCCGCACTGAGATGGTCGTTGCGCTCGGTGTACAGTTTTTCCAGGCGAGCAGCGATTTCGGCGGTGCGGCGGTCATCGCCGGCACCCACAACAAAGTCTAAAAGTTTTTCGAGCGTAGGCGTGTGCTGCGGCGCGCGCCGAAGGATGGCTTCGAGCAGTCCGATGGCTTTGTTCGCCAGGCCGTAACTGGCAAAAAGATCCACATCGGTGAGAGATTGTGCGATAAATTTTTGCGTTTCCTCATCCAGCGACGAGGTGGGATCGCTCGCGGCGGAAGCAGCAGCAGATGCCGAAGACTCAGCCTCCGCACCTTCGTTGTCAGGACGGATTTTGGGAGCGGGAGGCGGCTGAAGTTCAGTCTTCAGATTATCGTCGGAGGAGGCGGACTCCTCTTCGGGAGCGGCTTGGCCCATGCTGCGCAGCAAGTCGTTGAGTTTGCGCTTGGCGGAATCGCTTTCCGGTTCACGATCTACCAACTGTTCGAAGACTTCCTTCGCACGATCAAGCTGGCCATCAGCAACGAGGGCGTCGCCTAGCTGGGCTAGGGCATCGGGCAAACGGAAAGAGTCGCTGGTGCGGCCGTAGCTATCAACCAGCCACTCGTGAGGCTCAATGCGGCCCGGTAAACGTACCGTGAGCTCAATGAGCAGTTTCGCGATGGCTTCGTTCTCTCCCGCATCCAGCATCGGAATCCGCATGCGTTCGATGATGGCCATGGCCTTTTCGCCCTGGCCGGACTGCAGCAACGCATCGGCAATTTTTTGCGTGAGGCCGAAGTTTTTTTCGTCGGCGTCAAAAATACGCAACGCCAATGCACTGGCTTTTTCCCAATTCAAATTTTTCAGATAGAGATCGAGAAGCAGTTCGGCTTGTTCCCCGCCCTTTTCAAGATCGGGAACCGTTTCAAGGAGCTCCGCGGCATGGGTAACATTGCCGCGCGCGGAAAAGGAGCGGGCTTTTACGATGACGGCGGCGAGATTGTGCGAATCGATCGCCAGTGCCTTGTCGGCTAATTTTTCGCATTCGGCCTGATCGCCGCGTGCGAGCGCGCGTTGGGCAGCGGACACGTAGGTGTCCATGGCGTCTTTACTCTGCCCCATGGCCTGGTACAAATCGGCCAGGCGAATCTGAATGCGCAGATTGTCGGGCTCGGCAGTAAGAAGCTTTTTGAGCAAGTTGACGGCTTCCGGCTGGCGATGATTCTTCAGATGAATTTCAGCGAGCTGGAGAAAAAGCGGGCGGGCCTCGCTCATTACGCCCTGCTGGACGTACAGATCGGCTAATTTTTCGAGCGGACGAATCTCTTCGGGAGCCAGCTTGGCGATGCGTTTGTAAACGGCGATGGCTTTTGTGAGGAATCCATCGCTGACGAAAATTTGCGCCAGGCGTTCAAAATAATCAATGGCCTGAAATGTTTCGCCCTGACGGATGTACAGCTCTCCGACGGTCATCAGGGTGACCTGATCGCGAGGCTCATGCTTCAAAATCTGCTGATATTCGGCGACGGCCTGGACGACTTTCCCCTGGTTCAGGAGCTTTTGGGCGGCCTCGACGTATTTGCTTTTGTTATAAGCCATGCGCTAACGGGACAGTTCAAGCGAATGACCGCGGAGCGGAGAAGTTTCACCGCACCGGACACTCGGGGACTCAGTCCGACGTTCTCCTCGATTCGTTGCAACTTGCAGCAGAAGCGCAACGCTACCCTGTTACGCCTGTCTCTTATACACATC
>CAXMLS010000667.1:0-7264 GCA_964194235.1 uncultured bacterium
AGATGTGTATAAGAGACAGGTATTCACTATATAAAACTCAGAGCACCGACCAGTACGGTAATTTCGATCTTCACGGCGTCGCCCCCGGCGATTACAAATTATTCAGCTGGGAAGAAGTAGAAGCCGACGCTTGGCAGGATCCCGAATTTCTGAAACCTTTTGAGGAAAAAGGTGAACGTATCACGTTACAAGATGGCGACCACTCCACAGTAAAAATCACCGCCATCCACGCAAAAAACCCCGACTCACCCAAACCCTAGCCGTGAAGCCGAATGGGGTTAGGTGCGTATTCTCAGATTCGAAACTTAGGCGAGTCGATTGAGATCGAAACTCGGCATTAGTCCATATGACGGGCGGGTGGCCCATCCTTCGCGAAGTTTGCGAAGGGTGGGGTTTTTGACGCGGGGGCCCATCCTTCGCGAAGTTTCGTTGGTGATACGTTTTAAGACTTCCGACGTGGTTGAGCAGGTCTTAACGTTCGTTCTTGGCTACTTCCCTCTAGCATTGGAATTTCATATGCCGCTTGCGCGCGAGAAGGGTGATTGACCTTGGATGGTCTTCCTTCCGTCACCATGCGTAGATGTACTTCTAGCCAAGTGGGAAGTTCGGCGGTTTCCTGATTCCAATGAACGACAGACGCTTCGTCGCACCAGTTGAGTAGGTTGGGCATGGCTCTCCGATGTGCTCCCGAAGTACGAAACGCATTCATCGCTGCCTCGTTTTCCCAAGCCGTTACTGTCCAAAAAACATTTTTTGCGTCGCGTAACAGTTTGCCGCCCAGAAAGCCGGCCGAACGCTCCGCCTGACGGATCGACTGGGACGTGTTCCAAATGAATACGGGCAGGTACCGAAGGTACCGAACACGTAAACGTGTCACGGAAAGAAATGTCATCTCGTTCCTCTCATCATAATTCATTAAGCTTAGAGCCGTAATTCCCTGGTTAGGTTATGCGACTAATCAGGAGTCAGGAGTTGGAACCCCTGCCGTGCCGCGTCGGCCAAATTTTGGTAAAGGTGAAAATTTAAGGTCGTTTTGCAGTAGCCTGCTAACTTCGTGGATGTACTGTTGACGCCCTTTTAGTCTTTCTTCGTTAGCGTCAGGATTAGGAATCCATTACATGTCCCTCGATAGCTCCCGCACGGAACGAACTGTAACCGACCGCTACGCCGCGCTCGGATGGCTGGCCCTTGCTGCAATCGCCATCGTCGCATGGCTCGCGCGACCGTTCGTGATGGGTATGCTGCTGGGCGCGATGATGGCGTTTACGTTAGAGCCGCTGTACGAACGCGAGGTACGACTCTACGGACGGCCTGTTCTTTGGGCTGTCGCCGCGGTGATCGCCACTGGCATCCTGGTGCTCGCGGTGGCCGCGGGATTCGTAACGTTGTTTATCACGCGGCTCGCCGGCTTTGCCAACGCCTTGCGCACAGCGTTGAAGCCGGGAGGTGCGCTTGCCGTATTGACGGTGAGGGCTCTAACCCAGTGCTGGCTGTTTTGGCGATCCAGAAAGAGCCTGAGTCAAATACCGCGTCGTTGGGGTTGTACTGCGTGGAAACATTCCACGAACCCTGGTTGTTGATTCCTGCTGGACCGGGCACGCCTTGTATGCCTTGCGTGCCTTGCGGCCCGATGAAGCCCATTGGACCCTGCGCCCCTTGCGGTCTCATCGGCCCAATCGGACCGAACGGTCCTACAGTTCCCGTTACTCCGATGGGTCCCTGTGCGCCCTGCGCACCGACGGGCCCGGGCAGTCCCTGAGGGATCAAAAAATTAAGCACCGGTGCGTTCGGAGTCCCGCCATTTAAGACCGAAGCGGACGATCCAGGTGGAACGGTCATGGTGGTTCCGACCGTAACCGCAGCTGCTGTGCCCGCCGGACCTTGCAAAGTTCCAATATGAAACAAGAGAAAGCGAGTTTCTCTTTGGACCTGACATTGCCGCTCATCTTCATGAACTTTACGGGAAAGCTTCAGATGTGCATATTTTTGGTCAACCGGTTGACGAAGAGCAACGAGATAAGCGAAGAGTCGCGTTGCTTTGGTTCAGTGGTCAGGGAGACAAACTGAAGAAGGCATTCAGCAAGTACATGGCGTTCAAAGAGCCAGACTGAATTTTGACACCATTTGACACCAGTTGGACGAAGGGCAGTGGTGCTACGCCTTTAACGACTCAGGACTTATTTTGTAGGATGAACTTTCGATCCCACCGCCCCTACCAACCATCCCATTTGTTCCGAATGACTTAGCGATTTCGCGAGGCGGCAAAAGGCGGCAATAAGAAATAAAATGAGCCTCTTGGGAGGCACCTATGGCTCTGGCGAACGCGAAGTCAATTCTAGTGCAGAAGCATTTGGCGAATTTTTTTCTGAATTCGATCTAGTGGAACGGCCTCTGCTGTGACAGTCTAGCGTTTTAAGGTTTTACAACAACATACAAGACCGCGGGGACTGCCAAAATACCCGAAAGTCGTGCAAGACTACACGAAATGTGGGTTGGGTTGTGGGTTGGAAAAATGGCCTGACGGTAGCACCATGGACACCCCGCCTCATGAACCAGAAAGCAAGGACAATACGGCTGTGGCGTTTATCCTGAAGCAGCAAATATTGCTTATTAGGAGATGGTTCGCAGCACGCCGCTCGACTCCGAGGACCCGCGGCGGGAGCTTGATTTAGGTGGCTTCGAGGTGCGTTTCTGTTCAGTAGGACTTGTCGGCTTCAATGGAAGCGTATTGAAGGTCCTCTCAAGTGCCTTCACTGCATAGGCGGTTAGGGCGTCCGGAGAAGACGGTCGGAACCCCGCCCGTATGATGCGAAGACTGACAATCCCGTGCAGCGTAGACCAGATCATGTCAGCCGCGAGCGTAATCTCAATTGGGTCGGCAGCCAACCCAGGAGCGACGAGTCGTCGAGCAAGATCTATCAAGAAGGCATAAGCCCGAGAAGCGGCGCAATCTGCTCTCTTATCCGCAAACGCGACTGCCATGTAGTCCGAATCGCCCATAAAAATGAGGCGGTAAACCTCCGGGTGCTCCAGGCCAAACGCGACATAGGCACTGCCAATCGCATGGAGCAAAGACGAGCTTCCTGGATTTGCATCGGCCGAGACCAAAGCATCAAGAAACTTCGCGAACCCACGTTCACAGAGTTCCTGTGCGATCGCTTCACGGCTTTCAAAATAAAGATAGATTGAGCCCGCCGAATATTCAATCCGGTCCGCCAATTTCCTCATCGAAAGAGCACTAAACCCTTCTTTTGAGATGATTTTGAGCGCAGCGGCGAGGATCTTCTCCCTCTGTTCAGTCCTCTCGCGCTCGCGTCGTTCCTTGGTTCCCATTTCACCTCATTTCTGAATCACGATTATATCCTGAACGATGTTAGAGAAGCATAGCCACATCATATCCCCCCCGAGTCGTTGAGGTAATAGTCCAGAAAGGCAGGTGGAGGCAAGCAGAGTTGCAGAGCCGAGCCTTGCGATCTTCTCCGTGATTTGATCTCCCTGCGCCGCTTCGGGCTCACGCACTTCAAATTCGCCGGAGAATGGGATGTGACCAGGCTCTTCCAACTCTTAACGCTATTGACAAAACAGTGTTCAGTTTGTATTGTAGTGTTCAGGTGAGCACTTTGAAACCTCTCAATTCAACCATAGAAAGAAGAACCGGTGGTCGCGCACTCAACGTTGCCGCCTGGTTGCTGCTGCCTTTGCTCTCGACCCTGATTGGCCTGGTCTCTCTTCGGTACGCGGTTCCAAACATCCCGTATCCACCCCCGCTCTCAAACTTTATCGATAGACGGTACTTTCTCATTGCACACGCTGTTCTGGCTTCAATCGCACTTATCGTGGGCCCATGGCAGTTTGTTGGTCGCTTTCGTCAGCGGCAGCTAAAACTCCATCGCTGGCTCGGCCGAGTTTATTGCGTAATGGTTCTTTCGTCCTGGGTCGCATCCGTACCTATCGCGTTGCATGCGCAAACCGGGGTGATGGCGTCAGCAGGTTTTCTGACGCTTGGTGTCTGTTGGTTCGCAACAACACTAGCCGGCTATCTCACGATCCGTCGGGGACGGGTCAGGGAACATCAAGAATGGATGATTCGCAGCTACGCGCTGACGGCTGCTGCGATCACATTGAGAGTCTATCTCCCAGCCTCACAAATGGCTCACATCGCGTTCGTCTCTGCCTATCCGGTCGTCGCTTGGGCTTGCTGGGTTCCGAACTTGATGTTCGGCGAGTGGCTTCTGGGGCGCTCTCGTGCCGCCATTCGTCAGAATTCCGCCACACAGATCCGGGCAGCTTTCCTGTGACGCTACTGCCGACTTTCAAAACCACGCAACGCAACCTAAACGACGAGGTAGACAAATATGCTTTTGATCACGACACCGACCGGGAAAACAGGTAGCAGTGTATTAGCAGAAGTCATGAAGAAGGGAGATCGAGTCCGGGTCTTAGTGCGTGATCCAGCAAAACTGGCTGCCGCCGTGCGCTCTTACTGCGATGTCGTGACGGGAGACATGCGCGACGAGGCTACCCTGGCTAAAGCAGCTTCGGGAGTTGAAGGTGTTTTCTTCTGCGTTCCGCAACAACCTGTGAAGACTGACAACGTAGCGGCGTACTACCGCTTTTTCTGCGAGCCCGCTGCTCATGCTTTTGCCTAGGCAGATGTGCAACGGATCGTGACGATCTCTGCCGGGCGAGGCAATCCGAGCGATCTCGGACCAAGCGGTTCTCTGGCTATTATGGAGAAGGGATTCGACAGCACCAGGGCCGCCACGCGGCATGTCCGCTGTGGCTACTTCATGGAGAACCTCAGCCAGGTCGTCTTACAGCTTAAATTTCAAGGTTCGTTCTCGCTTCCGATAGCTCCTGACTATCCGATAGCCGTCGAGGCTGCGGAAGACATCGGGAAGACAGCCGCGCGTTGGTTACTTGACACAACATGGCTCGGCAACGAAGGTGTCACGGTTCCGTTCGGTCAAATTCTGACTTCTGCAGAGATCGCTTCGGAGTTGTCTCGCGCGCTCGAAAAGAAAATCGCTTTTGCTCCTCTCAGCAGCGCGGAGTTCAAAAAGGCCCTCACAAAATATGGAATCAGCGCGGCTGTGGCACAGTCGTTTGTCGAACTCTTTGACGGTATCGACCACGAAACCATGTCAGGGCTACACAAGCGAAAGTCGGGGGGTATGACATTGGGAGCTTGGGCGGTAGAGCATCTCAGGCCACAGATGAAAACTATGGCCGTTCTGAGGCGCATTCTTGGCTAACTGCGCGAAGCGTTAACACATGCGATTCGATGAAACTTGGATAGCACAACGATGGTAGTTGGGCGACTGCTCTCCCCTACCCTGAAAACTTTAGTCGTTGCATACTAAGGAGCAAAACCATGAACCACCAAAGACGTCACTTTTCCGTAACCCATTCTGTTGTTCTCTCGCTCCTACTAGCCCTTGGTTCTCCACAGCATGCGCTCAGCAGTGATCCACCTATGGCAAAAGTTGTCGTAAAGGTTGGTGGCTTTCGCAATAACAATGGCAACGCTCAAGTCAGGATATGGAGTTCAAAGGACGGGTTTCCATCCAACGATGCAAAAGCCTTTCGCAAGGCGACAGTAGACATCGTGAATGGGACCGCCACCGCTACTTTTGCGGACGTTCCCCCAGGCGTCTACGCAGTCAGTTCCTATCACGACGAGAACGGTAACGGCAAGTTCGACACTCGCTTCCCGGGCATCCCTACAGAGGGATATGCAATCTCAAACGACGTGCGTGGCAAGCTGGGACCACCGCCTTTTGGCCCCGCGCGCGTGAATATTAGCGAACCCAGCACAGAGATTGTGCTCACTATGCACTACTAATTCACAAATCTCGTTGCTTCGCACCAGATCGCTCGGAGCGACGATACAGGAACCCGGTCACCTTCGGGGATTGATTTTCGCGGTTAGGCAGTGAACCAGGCAGCTTGTCGTTGTTAAACTAAAGGGAGGGACTAGAAGATGAAATCGAAAAGCGTAGCAGCAGGGATAGAATATGCAGGACCGGATGTGACCAAATCCGAAGAGAGCCGGCCGCAATTCGCAAATGCCCCCAGGCATGAGGAGATCCAGCAACGGGCCTACGGAATACACATCCAACGTGGTAGCGAGCACGGAAGGATGTGGATGACTGGCTCGAGGCGGAGCGACAGCTAGCGGAGAAGCATCGCGCTGGCTAGCGAAGCCGCGTTGTGGTATCGAGGAGCCTGGGTTTACGAGTTCGAAGCTGTTTCTCCAGGGGATAGGCGATGAAGCTGAAGCGCGGATTGATCGTGACGACGGTGGGTGTTATCCCCCACTCAACACTTGCCTTCCTGTTGATGCTGCTGAGCGGGTGTACGCAAACAAAGACCGACACGCGGCCAACGTTGCACCTTAGTATGATTCCGACGACCGATCCCGGAAAAATTATTCGTGAGAGCCAGCCGTTTATCGAGTATCTACAGAACAAGACCGGTGCGAAGGTGGAACTGACCGTTCCGACAAACTATTCCGCGGTAGTTGAGGCGATCAGCAACGACCGCGTGGATATTGTCTATCTCGGGGGTTTCACCTACGTTCAGGCTTCGGCGCGGGCAGGCATCACACCTCTTGTGCAACGCGAGGGAGACCAGGCCTTCCACAGTAAATTTATTACCCAGCCGGGCTCGGCCGTCCACTCGCTGAGCGACCTGAAAGGGCACAGCTTTGCCTTTGGTGACGTCAATTCGACGTCTGGCCACCTGATGCCCGCTTATTTCATGCGCCAGCAAGGTGTGGATCACGCGGTCATCGAAAAGGCAGTATACACTGGTGGGCACGACGCGACTGCACTGGCCGTAGCCAATGGAAAGGTGGATGCTGGTGCAATGGACGAATTGGTTTATGCCCGGATGATCAAGGACGGCAAATTGAGCGACACCCAAGTGAGGGTTTTCTACACGACGCCACCATTCTTCGATTATGTCTGGGCCGCGCGTAAAGGGCTGGACCCCGCCCTTGCGGAAGCGTTCGCCAAGGCCATGCTGGAACTCGATGCGCAAAACTCCGACCAGAAACCAATCCTGCAGTTGCTGAACGCCACAAAATACGTGAGGGCAAAAGATTCCAGTTACGAGCCGCTGCGCCAGGCAGCAAAGGATGAAGGACTCTTGAAGTGAACTATTCGGTGGAGACAGTAAAAAAAGAGTTCGTGGTAAACCGCCAGGCGGTCTCCGCTCTGGAAAGCATTACTCTGTCTGTGGCCTGTCTCTTATACACATC
>CAXMLS010000668.1:0-3918 GCA_964194235.1 uncultured bacterium
CTACTGTTCTGTGCGTGCGAAAAGAAAACAAAGTCGTGCTGCTCGCCGATGGCCAGGTAACCATGGGCGATCACGTAATGAAACATACCGCTCGTAAGACTCGCCGCCTATACAACGACAAAGTCATCGCCGGATTTGCGGGATCGACAGCGGACGCGATCACCCTATTCGAGCGCTTCGAAAGCAAGCTGCAGGAACACTCTGGAAATCTGCAAAAAGCGGCGGTGGAACTTGCCAAAGAGTGGCGCAAGGATCGCGCCCTGCGTCATCTGGAAGCGTTATTGATCGTGGCTGACAGTAAGGCAACGTTCATTCTTTCCGGCAACGGCGACGTGATCGAACCCGATGATGGACTTGTGGCCATCGGTTCCGGTGGTTCCTACGCGCTGGCGGCGGCGCGCGCCCTGCTGAAGCATTCGAAGCTGAGCGTCAAAGATCTCGCGATGGAAGCGATGCGGATCACCAGCGAGATTTGCATCTATACCAATGCCAATTTTACTGTTGAAGAGCTTTAGGTGTTTTGATTTCGACCCCAATACCGTCTCAGCGCATCCAATAAGTGATTGCGCTGTTGAATAGCATGATTAAGGTCGCCATAGACAATTGCAACTGTCATTAGCGGTGGTTCGTGTGAATGCGTAACTCGATTAGAAGAGTTTCTAGAAGGATTCATGCCCTCCAAGACTGACAAAGATATCGTATACACTCCGGGCAGCAACGGCGCCGCACCCACTGAAGAACCGGAACTTCTTCCGGCTCTCGACGACATGACGCCGCGAGAAATCGTTGGCGAACTCGACAAATATATAGTCGGCCAGAATGCTGCTAAGCGCGCCGTAGCCGTAGCGCTGCGCAATCGTGTTCGCAGGCAAAAATTGCCGCCAGAAATTGCCGAGGATGTTCTTCCCAAAAATATTTTGATGATCGGCCCGACGGGAGTAGGCAAAACCGAAATTGCGAGGCGCCTGGCGCGACTAGCGGGATGTCCCTTCGTCAAAGTTGAAGCCTCGAAATACACCGAAGTGGGATATGTAGGCCGCGACGTGGAATCCATGGTCCGCGACCTGGTCGAAACTTCCATCGACATGATCCGGGAGGAAAAACTCGATGAGGTCGCCGATCGCGCGGAGCAAGCAGCGGAAGAACGCGTGCTCGATCTTTTGCTGCCACCCTCGCCAGCGCCCGTTTCAGGAACCGCCGATGCCGACCCGGGATCGCAGCGTGAACAAACCGAACGAACCCGCGAAAAATTACGAGTGCAACTCCGTGAAGGCAAACTCGATCAGCGCATGGTAGATCTCGAAGTGCGAGAACGCTCCATGCCATCATTCGAAATAATTTCCAACCAGGGCGTTGAGGAGATGGACGTCAATATTAAAGACGTGCTCTCGGGAATGTTTGGCCAGCAGAAAAAGAAACGCAAAATGTCAGTGGCCGATGCTTTTGAATATTTGATTCAGGAAGAAGAAAACAAACTTCTCGATATGGATCAAGTAACGCGCACTGCCGTGGAACGCGCAGAGCAGATGGGCATCATCTTCATCGACGAAATCGACAAAGTTGCAGGCCGAGAATCGGGGCATGGTCCGGACGTTTCGCGCGAAGGCGTGCAGCGCGACATTTTGCCGATTATTGAAGGCACCACGGTAAACACCCGTTACGGGATGATCCGCACCGACCACATTTTATTTATAGCCGCGGGCGCATTTCACGTCAGCAAACCGTCGGACTTGATCCCGGAGTTGCAAGGGCGCCTGCCGATCCGCGTGGAACTGCAATCGCTCAAAGAAGAAGACTTTATTCGCATCCTTACTGAGCCAAAAAACGCGTTGCTCAAGCAATCCGTTGCCCTGCTGGAAACCGAAGGTGTGAAGCTGGTTTTCACCGATGACGCCGTTGCCGCTATCGCGCGTTTCGCTACTAGCGTCAACGAGCAGACAGAAAATATCGGCGCGCGCCGCCTGCATACAATTCTGGAAAAAGTCCTCGACGAGCTTTCGTTCGAAGCGCCCGATTTGAAGAAAAAGAATGTCAAGATCGATGCAGCCTATGTAACGAAACAGCTTGCCGACATCGTCAAGAATCAAGACCTCAGCCGCTACATCCTGTAATCCACGGGCAAACGGAGAACGCAATCGAGTGAGCGTCCGCGCAGCGAAACTTTCATCGCAGTTCGAAAAAGGTTTCGCGATGGCAATTTGTTTCACTCTGCTACTGGTGGTTGGCGGTTGCGGCGCACCGGGCGAACCAACCGCCCCTTCTCCCCTAGTTCCCGCACAAATTACCAACCTCACCGCTCGCCAGGCGGGCGATGGCGTGCAACTTACATTTACAATGCCGGAAAAAACCGTTGCCGGCGATCGCCTCATCGCGTCACCGGCAGTGGAAATCCTGCGCGGCACGGCAAAGCCCGACGGTTCGCCGGATTTAAAATCGCTGCGCGTGGTCGATACTATTCCCGGTTCGCTCACTAACAAATATCTCGTCGCGGACAAATTGCAATTCATCGATCCGCTCGCCCCGGAAGAAATTAAAGCCCATCCGGGGAGCATGGTCCTTTATGCGGTACGCACGCGCGCCTCTGAAAAACGTACTTCCGCCGACTCCAATATGGCATCGGTCCGCGTTTTTACCGTGCCTGAGCACATTGCCGCACTGACGGCGAACGCGACCGAGTCAGCTATCGAACTGAGTTGGCCTGCCGTAGACCGCACTTCCGCGGGCGAGCCGCTCAGCATATCTCCCCGCTACAATATTTATCGAGCGGAATGGGATGATGCCGCGAGCGCCGAGGCTGCTACCCGCGAGACGGCACAGGCAAACTGGAGTTCCAAGCTGATACTTTTGGCTTCACAGCCGGAAATTACTTACAGCGACAAAGCGTTTGAATTCGGCAAGGCTTATGTGTACATCGTGCGCAGTCTTATTGCTATCGAAGCGACCGCTCTGGAATCTGCGGACTCGGTACCCGCCATCGTTATGCCTCGCGATATTTTTCCACCTGCACCACCGCGAGACTTGGCGGCGGCAGTGCTGCCCGGAGAAACCGCGGGATCATTGCTGATTGATCTTTCGTGGTCGATCAGTGTTGAAACGGATTTTGCCGGGTACCGCGTCTACCGCAGTGAACAAGAAGGAACGCGCGGACAGCTTTTAACCGCGGAGTTGTTGCTCACACCGGCAGTTCGTGATACCTCTGTACAGCCCGCTCATCGCTACTGGTATACCGTCACGGCCATTGACCGCACCGGAAATGAAAGCACGCCGAGCGCACCGTTGGCGGTAGATGCTGCGCAACCATCGCCCTGATTTTGGGTTATACGATCAGGGGAATTCTTATCATGCTGGTTCGTCCGCCCATCGCAGAGCATCAACGGTTCCTCGCATTGAGGGACTCAGCCGTTCGTATCGGCCTGGCTGTAGGCGCCAGTTTGTCTATTGCTCTGAGCGCGTGGATCTACCTGGCGAATCAGTTGCCGATTTTTGACCATGTTTCCGTTGAGCGCAATCTTGCAGCCGCCGCGATTATTGCTTCGTTGGCGTTTATTCCCGTGCTGCGGTTCTTTCGCGAGCCTGGAAGCCTGCTCATATCCAGTCTTATTGCCTGGAGCATTCTTAGCCTCACGTATCGTGCTCTCAGTTTATTTTTCTGGACTCTCAGCGACTGGTACAGCACTTTCCAGGTGTTCATGCTTGGCGCTGTGCTGTACTTGATTGCGGCGACGCTCTCCTGGATTGGCCTTTGCATCTGGAAAGCGCGCTCTGCGCACCTGGCACCGCCGCGCCATAGAGTGCATTGAGCGACTTTTTATACCCGATTCATCGGACTCCCGTCCTTTTTTCGCACCCATGCAGCGTCGGATTTCTCATTAACCGTGTGTTGCGGAATCCGACGCATGATATGCATAGGGTAATTAC
>CAXMLS010000669.1:0-2168 GCA_964194235.1 uncultured bacterium
GTTGCCGCGCTGTCCGTGAAAACCACCGCATTTTCGAACACCGTATGGTTTGGGAATGACCCGTACTCCGCCCATTTTGCTGGTGCATGGGCACAATCCAAGCAGATGATCGCGCACGCTGGCGGATGCGGCTGTTGCGCCTCATAACGCGCCGAGAGATTGTGCACACGAGAAAACCAAGCCCTACGCGTTATGCCGTCCGCATGGATGAGCGCCAATATCGGATACGTGAAGAAAGAATCCGGGCCTCGCTTAATCTCCGGATCGCTCAACGGTGTATACGAATCAATGCCCACATTAGCGCAACCGCTTTTGTTTACCGCTTCTGCTGAGGCTATATAAGAAGGTGCGAGGTATTCAATGTTATAGGCAAAATACATCCTCGGCCGCGGGCCATAAGCGCTCAACCACCGGCCAACCGGCACCAATGACCGGAAGCGATTGATCGATGCATTCAGCATTCCCCAGCTAAGCAGCACAATCGCAATCGCCGTTACCGTTTTGCGAGGCACATACCGCACCAGCGCCAGCCCAATAATCACCGCGCCCAGCACAAAAAACGGCAGATGATAGCGGCTCGACCACCTTTGCCATTTTAAGATCGCGCAGAACGCCACGAACGCCGTTATCAATCCCAGGGAATACGAAACCACCACGCGATTTTCAACGCGCCTGAACTTTGCAAAAATTACTATCAGCGATGCCATCAATAGAATCATGTGCAGCGGATTCCCGGCCAAAAGTTCCTGAAACGAGATGTGATTGACGACGAAAGGCTCCCTCCAGATCACTTGCCGAGGATCGTCGGGATCCACGCCGATGCTATTTATAGCCGCGCGAAAGCCATGCTCCACTTTCAGCGTCATTGATTCGCTTGGCGTGCCCGCATGGAGCGAAATGTTGCGAAGTATGTTTGCCGCGGCGCTTCGGACGCCGATGTTTTTGACCGTCAGGTCCAGTTCGCCGTAATTCAAAGGCACGCCCAGTGGCGAACCGTCAAATTCATAGTTGCGGAGATATTGCGGCGCGTTGATTATCAGAATGAGCGCCACAAACACGAGGCTACGTTTCAGAAAAAGAATCCGCGACCATCGCGAGCTGATCCACCAGCAAGCCAGAACTATAAACGGCAAAACGATATACGTAGTCCCCTTGGTAAAGATCGCCAGCCCGGCCCCCAGGCCAATGCAAATCGTGTTCAACCAGTTCGCTTCTTCATTCCATGCCAATAGAAACGCTGTGGTCGTAATAATCCAGAACGACGTCGAATACGTCGTCATCGGGCCAGAAGCTTCCAGAATTCCTTCCGGGATGGTGATGCATGCAACCGCCGCGATAGCCTGCGCACGCTTGCTGCCGCCCATCAACTTGACGACATAAGAAACCGCGATCGCGCATCCCACAAAAGAAAACAACTGAATCATGTTGGCGAACCGGTCGTTGCCCCACAACAACATGGTATGCAGGATTGAATATTCCGCGAAGGCCCCATAAATCAATTGCGTGTAGTTGGCCGTGGGAAAAAACCTTACGTTGTGGTTGTTGATCCACATGGCCACGCGCGGCAGGTGGTACACCATTCCGTCTTCTCCGCTCGGCGGAGCAAGCAGCGCGGTAATCCCCACCAATAAAACGATGACGCCCGCGACATATAAAGAAGCTTTTGTGGTTGGATCTAGGGTCTCGCTCGCGTCGGCACCCTCATTTCCATCGCCGTGCGATAACTCCGCCGCATTTTTCGCCATCTTGAAATAAACAGCCAGCAGCACCGCGGTAATCACCAGCCAGGAAATCGCAACGCCGCCTCGTGTCAAAAGCCGCGGCACGCTTAAAAATTCCGTAATCAGTACCACGCTCGTTCCGCAGAACGTGGCTGCGGCCAAAAACGCTCTCCGCTGACCAATTCCTTTGTTACGCAGAATCAAAAAAAACAGCAGCAGGGTTATCGCGGGCAGAAGTATCATCGCAGCGAACACTCTGAAGGTTTGCGCACCGTTTCGAGACCCCAGCTAAAGTTTGCTCGAAATCGCATTTATAACAAGCGTTTATAACCCGCCCTTTGCTCATCCTCGAACTACTTCATGCGTCTAGGGTGTTCTACCGATTGGCGGTAAATCAGGTTCAGTTACCATACAAGCCACTCCCGCCATTCGGCGGCGAAAGCCAGA
>CAXMLS010000670.1:0-5231 GCA_964194235.1 uncultured bacterium
GTTCCGCCGGCGGAACTTCCGGTTGGCGCCATGACCGCGCTTGCCGGCGCTCCACTGTTCATCTATCTCCTACGCAGGAGAATCGCATGAACATGCTTGCGGCATCCGGAACGCACGCAATCTCCGGCGCGCGTGGATCCGGTGAAACTTCTCGCAGCAACAGCGATGTGCGTTTGAGCGTGGAGCAAGTCAGCTACGCGTATTCCCCGAATCCCACGCAAGCCCCACTTTTTACTTTGGAAGCCACCAGCTTCTCGGCGCGTGCCGGTGAAATCATAGCCATCCTCGGTCCCAACGCCAGCGGCAAGTCCACCTTGCTAAAACTTATTGCCGGCTCGCTGGAGCCGCTCTCCGGCCGCGTGCTGCTCAATGGTTTTCCTACTCATTCCCTGGCGGCAAAAACACGCGCGCAACGCATTGCCATGGTGCAGCAGGAAAGTCCGCTGCTTTTTCCGTCGCGTGCATGGGAGTTTGTGCTGCAAGGCCGCCATCCGCACGGCCGCGCGCTGCGCTTTGAAAGCGATGTCGATTTGACGGTCGCGAGAAATGCGTTGGCGCAGGTGGGCGCGGAAAATTTAAGCGACCGCTGGATGGCGCAACTTTCCGGCGGGGAAAAACAGAGAGTGATCCTTGCGCGCGCATTGTCGCAGCAGCCACTGCTTTTGCTGCTGGACGAGCCTACGCTGCACCTGGATATAGCCGCGCAGGTGGATTTGCTCCACAACTTGCGGCGCCTGGCGGTAGAAAATCGCTACACCGTTATCGTCGTTACGCACGAGCTGAATCTTGCCGCTGAATACGCCGATCAGGTAGTGCTCATCCAGCGTGGCAGATGCCTGCGCGTCGGACCGCCGTCGGCGGTGTACCAACGCGAATTGCTTGAACAAGTTTTTCAAACGCCGCTCATCGTGGAGCTTGGTGCATCTGGCCGTCCACGCGTGAACGTGCTTCCGGAGCGGTAGAAAAAGTTTCGTAGTTTTTCAGCTGCGGCGTTGCTGCCGCGGCATTCTCGTCACCCATAGCGGGCCTAGCGCCCCTCGACAATCACCGCGGACCTCGTGCTCGGGAAGACGGTTAGTTGGCCGCATTTATAAAGTCCAACTAAACAAGCCGTCGCCGCCGCGCGACTGTAAGGCGGAAAGTTGCTCCGCAGGCCACTGCAGCGAACGCTTTTGACAAAGCGCCGCTGAGGGAAGGCCCGGAGCCAGCAGTGCCGCCAAGCCAGGAGACCGGCGAAGTCCGCAACCCGCTCGATATTCCTTCGCGCGGGACAACCTTGAGCTCCCGCGCGTGAGGGAGCGGAGGACAAAATGAAAATATCTTTTTTGAGGTTCGCGGTTTTGCTTCTATCCATTCTGGTTCTTAAATCTCCCGTACTAGCTCAAAACAATTCTGCCGATGCAACGGTTTCCGGCGCGCTACTGGACACAACTGGTGCAGGAATTTCCGAAGTTAGCGTAACCGTTTCGCCGGACCTCTATGCCAGCGCCGCGGTTCAGCGCGCAACGTCAGATCCCGACGGGCATTATTCATTGACGATTCCGGCGGGTCACTACCGAGTGCAGTTTTCTCGGTCCGCGTTTGCCCCGCTTGAGGTTGTCGTCGACCTGCGCCCGGGAGAATCCCGCACGCTGAACGAGCGCCTCAACCTTGAACGTTTGTCCGCAAAAGTAATTGTTACTGCGCAGGCTGAACCCGCGCCCATACAACAAACTTCCGGGTCGGTTTCGGTCATTACTCGCGAGGAGATCGATGCCCGGCAGTCCGTTTTTCTTCCTGACATTCTGCTGTATTCACCCGGCGTAGCCATCGGCAGGACCGGTGCGGAAGGCGGAACAACTTCAATTTTCCTGAACGGCGGAAATTCTAACTTCACCAAAGTCCTCATCGATGGCACGCCCATCAATCCCCCCGGTGGCGGCGTCGATTTCTCCAGCCTCACGCTCGACAACATTGATAAAGTCGAAATCGTCCGCGGTGCGGAAAGCGCCATCTACGGCACCGACGCCGTCTCCGGTGTTATCCAGCTCTTTACCCATCGTGGCGCGACGCACGTTCCTGAACTCAGTATTTTTACCGAAGGTGGAGGTTTCTCGTCCGCACGCGGCGGCGCCCAGCTAAGCGGACTGCTCGGCTCCTTTGACTATTCCGCTGCCGCCTCCTATTTCCAGACCGATGGCCAGGGCCCGAACGATGGCTTCATCAATCGCACGCTCTCCGGCAATTTTGGCTATCGCTTCGGCGACACGAATCAGCTCCGCCTGACGCTGCGCAACAACACCAGTAACGCTGGAATTCCCGGACAAACAGTCTTCGAACCACCAAGCCTGTTTCAACGTTACGATCAGCATATTTTCAGTGCCAACGCGCGCTGGAATTTTTCTTCCGGCACGCACTGGCACCATGAAATCAGCGGCGGCGAATCTTACACGCGGCAGCACAACAACAACCCTGTTCAGAGTTTCTTTGCCACCGATCCCAATGCCTTCTGTCCCCAGGCGAATCCCGCATCTTTACCCACCGCGGAATTCTGCGATTTCACCGGCGAGAGCCGCTTCCAGTACAATCGCGCCAACATCAGCGCGCAAACCAGCTACGTGCTTTCCAATTTTGGAGTGACCGCGGGCTACGAATATGAAGTCGAGAACGCCTCCCTCTCCGATGTCAACGTCAGCCATGCACGGCGGAATAACCAGGGTGGTTTTTTGGATTTCCGTTACCGGCCAATTCGCCGCGTTTCGCTTAACTTCGGTGGTCGTGCCGAAGCCAACGATAATTTTGGAACGCGGGTTGTCCCGCGCGTTGGCGCTTCCGTTATTTTGCGCAACGGTTCCGGAATTGCTGGCGACACGTTGCTCCGCGCATTCTATGGTCAAGGCATCAAGGAGCCGCGTTTCGACCAGACGTTAAGCGACAATTTCGGAGATTTGGGCAATCCGCTGTTGAAACCGGAATCGAGCAAAAACTGGACCGCCGGCATCGAACAAAAGCTGTTGAACGATCGAATCCGGCTGTCCGCCGAATATTTCTACAGCAGCTTCTATAATATTGTCAGCTTCGCATTCTGTGTTGCTACCGATCCCACGGATCCCACCATAAACAGTTGCCACCTCACCATCCCGGGTGCACCTGCCAACTTTGGATTTTTCTTTAATACGGATCGTTCTCTGGCGCGCGGAATCAGCCTCACTGGCGAAACAAACTTTACGCGCTGGCTCAACCTGGCAGGAAACTACACGCATGATGACACTCGCGTGCTGCAGGCGCCCAACGTATTCGATCCCTCCGGGCTGCCGGGAAACCATCTCGCCCGGCGTCCGGTAAACTCTGGCTCGCTCACGCTCAACGCAACGTACCGCCACTTCGGTCTCACCATTGGCGGCTACTTTTCCGGAGTACGCACCGATTCGGATTTTCTCGGTCTCGGTTTTACAAAAAACCCTGGCTACGCGCGCTTCGACGTTTCTACCCGCTACTATTTTGGCCACGGTATTTCGTTCTACGCTCGCGCACAAAATCTTTTCGACAAGCAATATCAGGATGCGCTCGGATATCCGGCACTCGGCCGCGATGCCCGCGTCGGAGTTCGTTACACCTTCAAGGGCAAAAACTGATGGACGAGCGTGAACCTATTCTTTTCTGCTGGAGCGGCGGAAAAGACAGCGCCATGGCATTGCACGCGCTGCTCCAGCGCAAAGATTTTCGCGTCGCCGCCCTGCTCACCACGGTCACGGAAGGCTACGAGCGCGTCAGCATGCATGGAGTGCGTCGCGAACTTTTGCACCAGCAGGCGCGATGCCTCGGTCTTCCGCTCGACGAAGTTCGCATTCCGCCGCAATGCGTGGATTCCATTTACGAGTCGCGCATGCAGGCTGCGCTGCGTGTTCATTTTGATAACGGCATCAGAAAAGTTGCCTTCGGAGATATTTTCCTCGAGGACCTCCGTGCATATCGGGAGAAAAATCTTGCTCGCCTGGGGATGACCGCGCTTTTCCCTCTGTGGAAACGAAATACGGGCGAATTGATCCAGTATTTCCATTCGCATGGCTTTCGTTCTCTGGCCGTCTGTGTCGACCCCAAAGTTCTGGGCCGCAGCTTTGCAGGCCGCGAACTCGATCGTTCCTATTTTGCGGACTTACCCACCGGCGTCGATCACTGCGGCGAGAATGGTGAGTTTCATACCTTTACGTTTGACGGGTCAATCTTTACGGAGGCGATTCGATTCAGAAAGGGGGAAATTGTGGAGCGCGATTCCTTTATTTTTTGTGACCTGCTGCCGCAGGAGGAGCACCCTAACACATGAAACCGCAGAGCACCCTGAACGACTACCGGATAATCCGCACGATTTTGATCCTGGGGATGATTGTTTTCGCAGCCGTAATTCGCATCGTTCCGCATCCCTGGAATCTGGCGCCAGTCGGGGCCATGGCAATGTTTTCGGGCGCGACGATCCGCCGTCATGTGCTGGCCTTTTTATTTCCCCTCATCGCGTTGTTCGCGGGAGACCTGTTTATCGGTTTCCATATCTTGATGCCCGTTGTTTACGCCAGCTTTATCGTGAATATTGCCATTGGGCTCTTGCTGCGTGAACGGCGCACGGCACCCCGCGTAGCAGGAGCCGCTCTGTTTGGCGCCATGCAATTTTTCCTGGTTACAAACTTCGGCGTGTGGATGTTATTGAATACCTATCCGAAAACCGCGATGGGCCTGGTTGATTGCTATGTGGCGGCCGTGCCGTACCTCTGGAATACCATCGCCGGTGACGCCCTTTATTCTGCTCTTCTGTTCGGCGGATTAGCGCTGGCCGAACGCTGCTTCCCGGCGTTGAACGCGCCAATGTGCGAAGCGCAATAAAATAGAGCGCTCCTGGACTGGGAGCGCTCGAAATAGGCTGATGCTATAATCACCGTTTCCTATGGCTAAATCTGCATCCGAAGCCGCAAGTCTCTCGCCCGAAGTGCTCGCCAAATACGAGCCGGTGATCGGTCTCGAAGTTCACGTGCAGTTGTTGACCAGAACTAAAATTTTCTGCGGGTGCGCCAATCGCTTTGGCGATGCTCCGAATACCAACGTTTGCCCCATTTGCCTGGGTCTTCCCGGCTCCCTTCCGGTATTGAACCGGCGTGCCGTCGAAATGGCCATGCGCGCATCCTTGGCTATCAATTGCACCGTGCATGAACACTCCCGCTTTGCGCGCAAAAATTATTTCTATCCCGACCTCCCCAAGGGCT
>CAXMLS010000671.1:0-15361 GCA_964194235.1 uncultured bacterium
GATGTGTATAAGAGACAGCCCTACGGGGTTCAGGCTTGCCCGCCGGCGGCGGGGTGCGGTTTTTGCCTGCCTGCCGCAGGCAGGAAGTTTCCTCTTACTCCATCCGCCACTTCTAAGAACAACCCGTCCCTTCGTACAGGTCCCCACCCCTGTCCTTTTTTTTATAGTAGTTACTATCACCAACAAGTAAAATAGGCCATGATCCTCGCCGCACCGCTTACTTTCCCACCGACGCAACCCTTCGTCAGTCGCAACGTCAACGGGTGCTGGAACGGAGGGGGAATCGGGACAAACAGAACGCTCCCACTCCTTACTCAATAAGCGAGAGCTTGAACTTTTGCTTCCCAAGCTTGTTTCCAAAAGCGCACTCGTTACGCTTAAAGGGCGCCATCAATGAACAAAAGTAGACCGACATTCCTTAGTATCTTAGAGAAACACAGAGATTCATGGAGGAATCATGCCAGTTGACACCGAAACACGCAGCACGTTATTCACGACGATTGATTATTTGAGAGAAGAGGAACTGGACAGACTTCCGCATGGAGCGATTCAGTTGGACGCCAACGGCACTGTCTTGCAATTCAATTTATTTGAGTCGCAGCTCGCAAATCTCGACAAGAAAAATGCAGTCGGAAAGAACTTCTTCAAACAAGTGGCGCCATGCACCGAGGTAAAGGAATTCTACGGCCGCTTTGAAAAAGGCGTGGCCGCCAAAAAGCTTCACGAAAAATTCCGCTACCACTTCGCTTTCAAACAGAACCCACGAGACGTACTCGTCACCCTTTTTTACAGCCACACCACCAACACCGTCTGGGTCTTTATCGATCCTCAAAAATAATTGGAAGCGTCATGCGCACTATCTGGAATTATCATGCTCGCCGGGCGGGTGGCCCACCTTTTCACCCTTCTGCGGGAGTCGGGCTTTTTTCAGGAAGTTGAAGTCGGGTGCCGCACCCTACGGGCCTCAGGCCTGCTCGCCGTGGCGAGCTTGCCCGCCGTAGGAGGGCTTGCCAGCAGGCGGCGGGGTGCGGTCTTTGACCTTTCTTTCGTCGCCGTAGCGCTGACCGTCGCGTCGATCCCCACCAATTAACCAGTTATTCGAATCCGAAAGCTCTCTGCAACGACGATCAACCGTCAGATTATACTTGTAGTTACTATATTTATATAGTACACTTACGGATGATCGTCGCAGTTCACTCCGAGTTTCACCTTTCCCGTACCACCTCCCCACGATATCCCCTGTACCGTCATCATCTTATGAACTCTTGCGCTCTTTTATTTTTCTCCGTCATTTGTTTTCAACAGTTTGTGGACTCTTTGCCCCAAAACACCGGGGGTGGGGGGTATCGATCCCATATCCCTTTTCTTATCAACATTTTATGAACTCTCGGTCTCCTCAAGTAGCTCTTTTGTTATCAACAATTTCTGGACTCTTTGCAAATGACGATACCGACACCCTCGCAGCGAGCATCCCGCTCGCTTTCTCAGATGGTTGTCCCGAGCCATGCCGGGTATATTGAGGGCACTTGCTAGCGGGGTGGCCGATACCCATGTTACGTACATTGCGAAAGCCTGAACTTGTCGCGGCTTGGCCTTACCGAAGTTGGTTGGACCGAGGTTGCTTGCACACAGCGTCGTGGCACATTGCAATTGCCCTTAGCGGAATGTTGGCCGTGGCAAGTCTTTCCTATGCCCAGAACGCCAAAACCCCCAAAGCGCCGGTGAAGAAAAAGGATCCCATTCGACGCCTGCAGCCTTCAGAGATTACAACCCTGCCGCCCGAGTTCGTCGAGAAACTGAATACGCGAGGCTGCACCATTCCGCAGTTTGGTTCCGCTGCAAACGCTGCCGACGCCGGCGAACCGACAAATGTAATTCACGGTGAGTTTGCACGCCACGGCCAGCAAGACTGGGCGGTGCTTTGCTCCAAGGGCGCCAGCTCCACGATCGTGATTTTTTGGGGCAAGACAACCGCGTGTCCCGCGTCGCTCGCTCGCTTGGACGACGCGCATTACCTGAAACCGGGAAAGAATAAAACCATGCAATATTCGCGCTCGATTCGAGCCTTGGGCGATGGCGACCTGGATGATCGCGCAGGTTTAGCGGGGCTGAAACCCTTGGCGCATCAGGGAATCGACGACCGCTTCGTGGGCAAATCCTCTTCCTTTTTCTACTGCAGCGAAGGTAAATGGAGAATTTTCCCCGCCCTGCCCGCCAGGGTGGGCCTGCCCGCCAAGGCGGGGAAAGCTGCAAACAGCGAATGACCACGCAACTGCAATTCAATCTCATGCCCGAGCGGCGCATCTGGTCGGTCAGTGAACTGACCGCCCGCGTGCGCGATGCGCTGGCGAAAAACTTCACCGACATTCTGGTACAGGGCGAAATTTCCAATTGCCGCGAAGCGCAATCCGGCCACATCTATTGCACGTTGAAAGATGAACGGGCGCAGGTGAAGTGCGTATGTTTCAAAACCCAGCTGCGCGCCATGAAATTCCGCCCTGAAGATGGCTTGCGCGTTACCGTGCGCGGATCCCTGAGCGTGTACGAGTCTCGCGGCGAATATCAGATTTATATCGAGAGCATCGAGCCGGTTGGTCTCGGCGCTTTACAGTTGGCGTTCGAACAATTGAAGAAACGTCTCGATGCCGAAGGGTTATTTTCCTCGGAGCGCAAAAAGCCCCTGCCCATTCTTCCGCGCTGCATCGGCCTGATTACTTCGCCTCGCGGAGCTGCGGTGCGCGACGTGGTGCGTATTCTGCGGCGGCGTTTCCCCAACGCCCATCTCACGCTGTATCCCGTGCGCGTTCAGGGTGAAGGCGCGGCCGCGGAAATTGTCCGCGCGCTGCAATTCTTTAATCGCAAACAAAGTGTGGACGTCTTAATCCTCGCGCGCGGCGGCGGTTCCATGGAGGATTTGTGGTGCTTCAATGAAGAGATTGTCGCTCGCGCCATCGCCGCATCCACCATCGCCATCATTTCCGGAGTCGGCCACGAAACTGACTTTACCATCGCGGATTTTGTCGCCGATGTGCGCGCCTCCACGCCATCGGCTGCCGCGGAACTGGTGGTGCAGACGCGGCGTGAATTTGATAAGCATGTTGCCGACCTGCGCGAAAATCTGGTCAGCCTGATTCGCTACCGCCTGGTGGAATCGTCGCGGCGGGTCCACGAATTATCCGCACGCAGGGCCTTTCGCCGGCCGCTGGACTTGTTGCGGCAGCAGCGCCAACGTTCCGATGAAATGACTTCGCGCCTCGCGTTGGGTTTGCGCGCCCGGTTGGAGCAATCTCGCAGGCGTTTCAATGGCGCCCATCTGCGCATCGTGTCCTTCGATTTTCAGAAGCAGATTGTGCGCCTGCGCAATCGCACCGATGATTTTGCCGCGCGCATCGAGCTGGGCCTGCGCGCGCGGCTGGCTCAAGCGGGACGCCGCCACGCCACGGAACATTTGCGCCTGGTGTCTTTCGACTTTCGCCGAAAGATCGCTGCCTTGCGCCTTCTGGTGCAGCGTCGCCACACCGAATTAAGCGCGCGCTCCGAGCGCATGCTCCGTGTGAAGCGCGAGCGACTTGACCGCCTGCGGCTGCTACTGGAAGAACGAAGTCCCCTGCGAGTTCTTGAACGCGGTTACGCGATCGCCACCGACGCGGCCGGCAACGTGCTCCGCTCCAGCGACCAGGTCGCCGCTGGCGCGGCCGTAAACGTGAAGCTGCACAGTGGGCGCTTGATTACCGAAGTGAAACGTACGGAAACGGAGAGCAAAGAATAGCCGCGCTGTAAGCGCCTATTCGTCGTCGGAGGATGACGCGACTTTGAGCACGGCGAGAAACGCTTCTTGGGGAATATCGACTTGGCCCACGCGTTTCATGCGCTTCTTGCCTTCTTTTTGTTTCTCGAGCAGTTTGCGTTTGCGGGAAATGTCTCCGCCGTAGCATTTGGCAAGAACGTTTTTGCGAATCGCAGCGACAGTTTCTCGCGCGATCACGCGGCTGCCGATGGCGGCTTGTATTGGCACCTCAAACATTTGTCGCGGAATCAGTTTTCGCAAACGTGAAACCAGGTCGCGTCCACGGTCGTAAGCCAGATCGCGATGGATAATCAAGGCCAATGCGTCCACCGGTTCGCCGCCGACGAGCACATCGAGCTTGATCAAATCGGATTCGCTGTAGCCCGCAAGGTGATAGTCCAGCGATGCGTAGCCGCGCGAAACGCTTTTCAGGCGATCGTAAAAATCGAGAACGATTTCGTTCAGCGGCAATTCGTACGTGAGCATCACGCGTGTGGGCGACAGATACTCAAAGTTTTTCTGCGTGCCGCGCTTGTCCTGGCAGAGTTGCAGAATGCTGCCGACGGAGTCTTCGTTGGTAATGATCATCGCTTTGATGATCGGTTCTTCTATTTTTTCGATGTCGCTGGGATTTGGAAATTTCGCCGGGCTATCCACTTCGTTGACTTCCCCGGTAACCCGCGTAATGCGATAGCGCACGCTGGGAGCGGTGGTGATCAGGTTCAATCCAAATTCGCGCTCCAGCCGTTCCTGCACAATTTCCATGTGCAGCAGGCCGAGAAAACCGCAGCGAAATCCGAATCCCAGCGCTACGGAATTTTCCGGTTCGTAAAAGAATGCCGCGTCATTTAATTGCAATTTTCCCAGCGCGTCGCGCAGCGGTTCGTATTCATCGGCGAGCACCGGAAACATGCCTGCGAACACCATCGGCTTGATCGCTTCAAATCCCGGCAGCGCCGGCGCGGCGCGCGAAGCATCCGTCACCGTGTCGCCCATGCGCGCGTCGGCTACGCGTTTGATGTTGGCGACAATAAATCCTACGTCGCCCGCTTCCAGTTCATCGAGCGCAACGGGTTTAGGCGTCAGCGTACCGAGCGTCTCCACTTCATAAACTTCATTGCTGTACACCAATCGGATTTTCATCTGCTTGGTGATGCGGCCTTCCATCACGCGAACCAGCACCACCGCGCCGCGGTAAATATCAAACCAGGAATCGAAGATAAGCGCCTGCAACGGATTTTCCGCGCTGCCTTTTGGCGGCGGAATGCGCGCAACGATCGCTTCGAGAACGTCATCCACGCCAATGCCGCTTTTCGCGCTGATGGGTAAAGCGTCATGCGCGGGAATGGCCAGCACCGTTTCGATCTGCTCCTTCACGAATTCGGTTTGCGCCGCGGGCAAGTCAATCTTATTGATGACTGGAAGAATCGTAAGATTGTGGCTCGCCGCGAGAAATGTATTCGCCACTGTTTGCGCTTCCACGCCCTGGCTGGCGTCGACGACGAGCAACGCGCCTTCACAAGCGGAAAGCGCGCGCGACACTTCATAAGAAAAATCCACGTGACCGGGCGTATCGATGAGATTTAAGCGGTAGGTGTTTCCGTCCTTGGCGTTGTAATGCAGGCGAATGCTTTTTGCTTTGATGGTAATGCCGCGCTCGCGCTCGAGATCCATGGAATCGAGCACTTGCTCCTGCATTTCGCGCGAGGACAGCGCCCCGGTCATTTCGAGCAAGCGATCGGCGAGCGTGGATTTGCCGTGGTCGATGTGCGCAATGATACAAAAATTGCGTATGAACTTTGGATCCATTTAGGTTTGTTACGGCAGGAGCGCTTCGGTCGATTCGCGCGCGATGTGAGCGGGTGCCAGAAAGTCTCATCCGATCGCTCACAACGGCGCAGAAAACCATGCCGCGTAAACATCGAGTTTGCCACAAATTTGCAGTTGCGTCAGCTTTCCCTCTGAAACAACTGAATAAACTAGTTGCAGCAATCGCAGTAGAGGATAATCGCCAGATGGAAACGCGATGCGCCCGCTGTGCTGGCCAGATGACCTGCGAGCCCGAGGGAAAGTGCTGGTGCATGGAATTGCCGCACGGCCCTATGCCAGCGGAAACAAAAGGCTGCCTTTGTCCTACGTGCCTTAAAGAAGAGTTACAAAAACGGGGAAAGCCAGCGGGAAACACTTCTAATTCCCTGGCCGATTAACTGATTTATTCGACTCGGATTCGTATCTTGAGGAAGCCTGCTGGCTCTCTCGCGGCAATCATTTTGACTGGATTTTGCCGCATCCGAAGCGCGGTATATAGTTAAACGATGCTAGCCACGCTCGTGCATAAAGCCGATTTCGTAATTCAGAATGGACTACGCTAGCACCGCAAAGGCAACCTCCTCGGATGGCAGCAGACGTCAACAAGCACCTAGACCGCGCTAAGCGCTTCCTTGAAAAGAACCGCGTTGAAGATGCCATCGCTTCCTACCTGGCGATTCTGGAGGAAGCGCCGCAGCATCAGGAGGCCACGCAAGCTCTCGGCGATCTTTATTCGCGAACCGAGCAGCCGGATCTCGCGGCGATTCATTACGGACTGCTGTTCGACATGCTCACCGATCCGCGAGATGAGAACAAAGCGCTGGCCATATATAACCGATTTTTGCGCAACGGTCCGGTGCAGCAACCTCCGGAGCGCATCACGCGATATGCATTCCTGCAGCAAAAACAGAATCACGGTGACGAAGCGATCGAGCAATACACCAAGGCGGCGGAACTTTTTAGTTTTGCTTCGCGGGATGAGGACGCGCTTTTTTGCCTGGAGCGTATCGCGCAACTGGATCCGGAAAATCCGGTCCGGCAAGTGCGGCTGGCGGAAGCGGCGGAGCGCATTTCGCGAAGCGTACTGGCGGCACGGGCTTATTTGCGGGCCGGGCAACTTGCGACTGCGCGTGGCGAACATCCGGACGCCCTGAAACTACTTCATCGTGCCTACATTCTTGCGTCGCAGGAGCGCAGCGTGGCGCTGTTGTATGCACAAGCCAAAATGCACGCCGGGCAAGCGCCCGAAGCGGTGGCCATCCTTGAACCGTTTTCCGAAACCGAGAATGACGTCGCGTTTATGGATACGTTCGGAGACGTACTTGTCGGAGCGGGGCAGCTCGATCGGGCCCGCGAAATTCTTGAGCGATTACTGCGCGAGAAAAATGGCGGAATGATGCGGTTGTTCGCACTGGCCGACGCATATGCTTTTGCCGGGAAAGACCCCAAGTCCGTGGAAATTTTGTCGACGCTGAAACGGCGCATGTTTGCGGACAAGAAACAAAACGAATTCGCGATGCAGATGGACCTGACCGGCGAAAAACATCCGCAATCGCAAGCCATACTGGAATTCTGGGCGTCGCTGTTCAATGAGCTGAACCGGGAGTCCAGATACTTCGAAATTCTAATCAAGCTTTTCGATGTTTACGTGCAGAGCGGCGCCGTGGCCAAAGCTTCGGAAGTGCTCGAAAAACTTGTGGATATCGATGCGTACGACTATCGCAACCAGGAACGGCTGGAACTTTTGCGGGGAAATGTCGACGATGCGTTTCTAAAGCGCGTCGGAGGAAGGTTGGCGCGGTCCGCCACCAGTGTGGCGCCCGCAGCGCGGCATGATTCGCATGGCAGCGATGTGGTCAGCTCTTCACAAACTCTTACGGAGGCGGGACGAGAATCGCAAACGCTGGAAGACCTGATCGTGCAAACGGAAATATTTTTGCAATATTCGCTGCATAATAAAGCGCTGGACCGCTTGCAAAAGATCGGGGTGATGTTCCCCGGCGAAGAAAAACGCAACGCGCGGCTCTCCAATCTTTATCAACTGGCGAATTGGTGGCCTCCGGGAGCGCACCGGCAACAGCCGGTACCCACGCCGCCACCACCTACGCCGACGGTAGGGCCGGCGGCATCACTCGCCGAATCGCAGTCAACCACAGGCGCGGCGAAAACCGGGGTGTACACGGCGGAAACGCTGCGCGACCTCTCGAAAATATCGGAGGTTAATCAAAAGATTTTTCGACAGCAAACGCCGCGCGCGATGCTGAATACCGCGGTGATTGAAGTTGGCTCCTACCTGCAAGCTACACGCTCGTTCGCAGCGGTCGGCGCAGCCGGTCGCCCGGAAATGACCGCGGAATATTGCCCGCCGGATAGAAAACCGACGCCGGGTGAGCAGATGGTGCAATTGCTGACGCTGATCGAGAAAGCCGAGCCCGACGCGCTTGGGGGCTTGGTGGTGGATTCTTCGGATGGCGCAATTCTGGGCGAATTGGGATTGCAAACCGCGCTCGGCGTAGTTATTACGGATAAAGAGACGCAGGCCCCAGCAGGAATGCTGGTGGCCGGACATGCCAAACCACACAAGTGGCGGCCTAACGAAGCTTATTTTTTGCAAGCCATCGGCGACCAGATGCTGATGAGCGTAAGCCATACGCGGCTGCGTTCGCTGGTGCGGCGTATGGGCGTGTCCGACGAGCGTACCGGATTGCTGAGCCGCAGCTCGTATCAAAGTTGTTTGTTACTGGAAGCGGACCGGGCCCGCACGCAAAGCACGCGGCTAGCTCTGGCAATTCTGCAGATTGACCGCGGCGCGGACATTCTGCGGCAGCAAGGCGAATCTCCAATGGAGCGTTACGTGGAGCAATTGGCCCGTACACTACTGGCGATTCTTCGGCAGAATGATATTGCCGTCAAATATACCTCCTGGTCGCTGGCCTTCATCCTTCCGGACACCGGGCTCGATGGAGCACAACACCTGGCGAACAAGCTGATCAAGGAGGCGGCCGGATTGCGGCCACCGTGGGATGCGGTGCAATTTACCTTGAGTGCCGGAGCGGTGGAAGCGTCGGCAAAACACGATTACGATAGTGAAGATATCGTGACGGATTTAATCAATCGCGCGGAGTTTTCGATCGATGAAGCGCGGAAGCGCGGCGGAGATACGGTGGTCGCGCTGGACACTCCCAAATTTTAGCTATTTGTTAAGAGAGGAATTTTATGTTTCCCACGGATATCGTAATTGTTGCAGGAGCACGGACTCCGATGTCGCGTTACACCGGATCGTTCTCCGATGTTTCGGCGATCGATTTGGCAGCGCATGCTTCGAAAGAGGCGATTCGCCGGTCGGGTGTCGATCCCGCGGAATTTGACCACGCGATTTTTGGCAACGTGATGCAGACGAGTGCGGATGCCTTGTACGGAGCGCGGCATGTGGGATTGAAAGCGGGATTGCGAATCGAAGCACCCGCGGTGACAGTGAATCGCTTGTGCGGATCCGGCATGGAGTCGATCGTGCAGGCGGCGCAAAGGTTGCTGCTTGGGGAAGCCACGATGGTTTTGGCCGGCGGCATGGAAAACATGACGCAAGCGCCATTCGTCGTGCGTGGAGCGCGCAACGGATTGAAACTTGGCGGCGGCGCCCTGGAAGACTCGCTCATGGCGGGACTGACGGATTCTTACTGCGGCTTGCCGATGGCGTTGACGGCGGAAAAACTTGCCGAGCAAAACGGAATCACACGGGCGGACGCCGATGCGTATGCGCTGCGCAGCCAGCAAGCCGCCGAGGCGGCATATAAAGCATGCCGCATGCGCGATGAGCTTGTTTCGGTTGAAGTGAAAGTGGGGAAAAAAGTAATTACCGTGAGCGAAGACGACCATCGTCGCCCGGAAACGACCATGGAGACGCTGGCAAAGTTGCCGCCATCGTTTAAAAAAGACGGCATCGTAACGGCCGGGAATGCCAGCGGCATCGTGGATGGCGCAGCGGCGGTGGTGGTCACGAAAGCGGAAACCGCCAAAGCGCGCGGATTGAAGCCAGTGGGACGAATTATTTCCTGGGCAGTGGCGGGCGTGGAGCCCAGCATCATGGGAATTGGTCCGGTCCCTTCTTCGCAAAAAGCGCTGAAGCTGGCGGGACTGACGGTGGAGCAGATCGATCGCGTGGAAGTGAACGAGGCGTTTGCCGCACAGTATCTCGCCGTGGAAAAAGTGTTAGGGCTGAATCGCGACAAAACGAATGTGAACGGCGGCGCAATTGCGCTGGGACACCCGCTGGGCGCGACGGGGACGCGGTTGGTGATTACTATTCTGAACGAGTTGCGGAGAAATAATCTTCGCTACGGATTGACGACCGCGTGCATTGGAGGCGGCCAGGGTATCGCGATGATCGTCGAGGCGTTATATAACTAGCGGCCGGCAACTGGACGTCAACCGGGCGGGTATATTTCTGCTACACTTTTGGTTTGTTGCAATTCTGATTTAGCGGTCCAGACTTTTTCAATTGAACAATTTCCTGTCATTCGCCGGCATAATCCGCTGCGGACAGGCACGTTAAGAGGACAGGCATGGCGATTCAAAAAGTTGGCGTCGTAGGCTGCGGGTTAATGGGTGCGGGTATTGCACAGGTCGTAGCCGCAGCGGGATTCACTACCGTGGTGCGGGAAGTAAGCCCTGAAATTGTAGAAAAAGGTCTGAAGAACATCGACAAAAATCTGGCGCGCCTGGTAGAGAAGGGAACCATCAACGAGGCGACAAAGGCGGAGATTCGCGGACGATTGAAGGGAACCACCTCGCTCGATGACTTCAAAGATTGCGATCTGGTGATCGAAGCGATCGTGGAGCAACTTCCCGCCAAGCGCGAACTTTTCAGCGGGTTGGACAGTATTTGCGCGGTATCGGCGATTTTCGCCAGCAATACTTCGTCGTTAACCATCACCGAAATTGCTACGGCGACAAAAAGGCCGGAGCGTTTCGTGGGACTGCACTTTTTCAATCCGGTACCGGTGATGAAACTTGTGGAAGTGGTGCGGACGATTGCCACTGACCCGTCGGTGTACGAAGAGATGGTTGCGTTTGGTGCGAAGCTGGGCAAAACGCCAGTGCGCGCGCACGACAGCACGGGATTTATCGTGAACCGATTGCTGGTGCCGTATTTGCTGGATGCGATCCGGGCGCTGGAAGAGGGCGTTGGGTCGATCGAAGACATCGATAATTCCATGAAGCTGGGATGCGGGCATCCGATGGGACCGCTGACGCTGCTGGATTTTGTGGGACTGGACACCACGTATTACATTTCAAATATTATGTTTGAGGAATTTCGCGAACGCCGCTTTGCTTCGCCACCGCTTTTAAAGCGCATGGTGCTGGCGGGCTGGAATGGCAAGAAGTCGGGGCGGGGATTTTACGATTATTCAGATCCGCAAAAGCCCAAACCGATGAAGTTTTAGTTGGCGTGCGTGGAAGCGCGGAGTTTGGAATGCTGAGCTGCTAGTGGGGAAACATTAACAACGTAATTTAAATTGGTAGTAAAAGTTCGGAAGCAAGAAAGTTTGCCGAGGCGGAATGGCTTACGAAAATCTGTGGTACGAAAAAAAAGATGGCATCGGTTATGTAACGCTGAACCGGCCAAAAGTGCTGAACGCGCTGAATCGCAAAACCGTGGAAGAGCTGCAGCAGGTGTTTCTGAATGCGCGCGACGATGAAGGTGTGCGGGTTCTGATTCTGACCGGCGCAGGAGAAAAATCATTTGTTGCGGGCGCGGATATTGGAGAACTGGCGCAGCAGACACCGATCAGCGGCAAGGAATTTTCGCTATTTGGACAGAGCGTATTTCATCTGCTTGAAACCATGGGCAAGCCTTCCATTTGTGCGATCAACGGATTCGCTCTTGGCGGCGGTTGTGAGTTGGCGCTGGCGTGCACGATTCGCATGGCCAGCAAGACGGCCAAACTGGGGCAGCCGGAAGTGAAACTCGGTATCATTCCGGGCTACGGCGGATCGCAGCGGTTGGCGAGATTGTGCGGAAAAGGCGTCGCGCATGAACTTTGCCTGACTGGCGAAATGATCAGCGCGGAAGAAGCGCAACGCATCGGGTTGGTCAATCACGTGTACGAACCCGCGGAACTTTTGCCGGCGGCAGAAGCGATGGCCAAGAAAATTATCGCCAATGCGCCAATTGCAGTGAAGTACACCATGGACGCAATTGAGCACGGTATGGAAATGCAACAGGAAGAAGGATTGTTCCTGGAGGCTACGCTATTCGGGCTGGCCTGCACGACCGAAGACATGCGCGAGGGCACGAAAGCATTCCTGGAAAAGCGACCGGGACAGTTCAAAGGCAAATAGCACGCAAATAAATGGCCGAGAAGCCGCAATCCGATGCGATACAGGGCGAACTCAACGCGGCTGGTTTGCGTTTTGCGATTGTGGTGAGCCGCTTCAATAGTTTTATTACGGAACGATTGTTAACGGCAGCGGTGGATGCTCTGGAACGTTCGGGCGCAGCCAGCAAAGACATCGATGTGGTGCGCGTGCCGGGGGCTTTCGAGTTGCCACTGGCCGCAAAAAAACTCGCGGCCAAGGCAGAATACGACGCGTTGATTGCAATTGGCTGCGTGATACGCGGAGAAACTTCTCATTACGATTATGTGTGTTCGGAAACAGCGAGAGGAATACAGTTGGCGCAGATGGATACAGGCGTACCGGTGATTTTTTGTGTGCTGACTTGCGACACACTGGAACAGGCGATCGATCGCGCGGGGCTTAAAGGCGGCAACAAGGGATTTGAGTCCGGGCTGGCGGCGATTGAGATGGCGCGGCTGTCACAGAAGATGCGGCTGAAGACTTCAGCGGCAACGGATGCGGGAAAGCGGCGCACCTAGCGTGTCCCTGCGAACAAAAGCGCGTGAGTTTGCGATGCAGATGCTCTTTCAGTGGGAGATGAGCAAGCAGGACTTGTCGAAGCTGGAGACGAAGTTCTGGCGCACCGCGAAAGCGGCGGACACGACGCGCGCTTTTGCCAACAAACTTTTTGAAGGCACAGCGAAAGACGTCGGCGAACTTGACGCGCTGATTGTGCAACACGCGGAAAATTGGCGTTTGGAGCGGTTGGCAGCCATCGATCGAGCGGTGCTGCGGCTGGCGATTTACGAACTTCGCGCGGCCGAAACGCCGCCCAAAGTGGTGCTCAACGAAGCGGTGGATCTGGCAAAAAAGTTTTCTTCGGAGGATGCGGGTTCGTTCGTGAATGGGATACTGGATTCGGTTTATAAAACGTTGGTAAGCAAGCAGCTGCCCGCAAATTAGTTCTCGTTCGCGTTCTTGCCAATGAAAATACTAAGGAGCCGCGAGTAATCAGCGCGGTCTTTTGTTTTTATTGGCGCGATTCAGACGCGGATCGTTCCTTCGAAGACTCTGACGGCTGCGCCGCTGACACGCGGGACAAGCTTCTTGCCGGTTTGCGAGACTTCCACTTCGATGTGGCTCGGTCTACCCATTTCCACGCCTTGAAGAATAGAAAACGCTTGACCGGGCGACAGCTTGCCGTGCTGAACGAGGTACGCGCCGAGGGATCCCGCGGCAGAACCGGTCGCAGCGTCTTCGTATAGCTCCCAAGGAAGCATGCCGCGCGCGAAGGCTTTGTTGGCGTCGTTCAGGGCGAAGCAGTAAGCCATCGTACCGTTTTTTCCTTCAAGGCGGCGGAGTTCGTTCAGGTTCATCTGGATGCGACCGAGCGCGGCACGATTGCGTAGTGGAACTATCAAGTTGTAAACGCCGGTGGAGACGTATTCGGGTTGCAGGTGAGCATGAAAATCGGAAGAGGAAATACCCAGCGCGGATGCGAGCTGCTTTTTATTTATTTTAGCCGGGCGAAAAGCCGCGGGAGTCTGCGTCATGGTTACACGCCGCGGCCGACCGTCTTTGAAGTGAATTTCCACCGGCAGAATTCCGGCGCCGGTTTGCTGCATGATGTGCACGCCGCCTTCCTGCGCAGGCACAACGCCGAGCTCGGCGAGGAGAAACCAAGTACCGACGACCGGATGTCCAGCCAACTTCAACTCCTGCTTGGTGGTAAAAATACGCAGCCGCGCAAGAGCGCGATCATCGGTGGGTTTTTGTACGAAGACGGTTTCCGCCAAATTCATTTCGCGCGCAATGTCCTGCATCGTATCGTTCGAAAGGCCGTCACCGTCGGTTATGACGGCGAGCGGATTACCTTCGAAACGGTGGGTGGTGAAAACGTCCAGGGTGTGAAAGCGATGTTCCATAAAATTTTCTGCAGGCTCGATGATTGTTAATTAAATGCGTTCGAGCTGAGGCACGGTCCTTTCGTTGGTTATATTTCCGGTGTTTAAGGTCGATTTCGGTTCGATCAGCAGGATGTGAACTTCTTCGTCAGCCACGGGCAAATGTTCCACCTTTCGCGGAACAATAATGAATTCACCTTCGTGCACGATGGCTTCGCAATCGCGAAACTTCATACGCAGCGTGCCCTTTATGACCAGAAACAGCTCGTCTTCATTTTCATGATGATGCCAGATGAACTCGCCTTTGAGCTTAACGACTTTTACATGGCAATCGTTTACTTCACCGACGATGCGCGGATTGCAGAGGTCATTGAACATCGCAAACTTTTGCCGCAGGTTGATTGTTTCCATGTGCAACTCCTAAAGAGTTTCTACGATGTGTGTTACAGCATCAAGAACGCGCCGGGTAGCGATGGGACTGGATGTTTCAGCATACACGCGCAGCAAATTTTCCGTTCCCGAAGCGCGCACCATAACCCAACCGATCTCGCCGAGATAAAGTTTTATGCCGTCCATGTTTTCACGGCGGAGCACGGGCCATTCCAGAATATGGGAGTGGGTCTCGGCGAAATGCCCAAGCGCTTTTTGGTTTTGCCCGGGCAGTAAATCCAAATCAACGCGGCCGTAATGATACTCGCCAAATTCCGCGTGGAGCGCGGCGAGCAATTCGCCGAGGGACTTGCCATGCCAGGCCATCAATTCCGCCAGGAATAGAGCGGAAACTGTGGCGTCGCGTTCGGGGAGATACAGACTCGTGCCGATGCCGCCGCTCTCTTCGCCGCCGATCAAAATGTTCTGCTCGAGCATGAGTTCGCAGATGTACTTGAAGCCGATGGGAACTTCGTGAACGTTACGACCGAGCTTGGCGGCAATTTTGTCGATGAGCTTGGTTACCGAAAAAGTTTTGGCGATGTCGCCGGGAAGATTGCGGGTGCCGGCGAGGTGCCAGACGAGAAGGGCAAAGAGCTGGTGCGGATTTATGAAGGAGCCGTCGCGATCAATGGCGCCGATGCGGTCACCGTCGCCGTCGGAACAAAAACCGGCGTCGAATTTTCCCGCAAGAACAGCCTCGCGTAGTGGTTGGATATGCGGCTCGATGGGTTCTGGGTGTGCGCCACCGAAACGCGGGTCACGACTGCCGCGAATTTCATTGCACACAATTCCGTTACGAGTGAAGAGTTCGCGCAGTATTCCGGCTGCCGAGCCATGCATGGGATCAGAGATAAATTTAAACTTAGATTTGCGGATGCGATCCCAATCCACGAGCTGTTCGAGCCTATCCAAGTACGGAGTGCGAGGATCGAGTGTATGCAGCAAGTCTGTGCGCGTCGGCAGTGGGGGAACGGATTTTTCTTCGACGACTTTAAGCTCCTGCTCGATCTGCGCGACGATCGATGGAAGCGCACTGCTGCCATAGCTGGCTTTGTATTTGATTCCATTCCAACAGTAGGGATTATGGCTC
>CAXMLS010000672.1:0-2602 GCA_964194235.1 uncultured bacterium
CCCGCCACTCGCTGCGGTGTACGTAAAATGCGTGGCGTCCGTTACGCTTGCAACCGTAATCGTGCCGTTGTAGCCCGCCACTCCCACGCCGCTGATGTTCACAATCTGCTGCACCACGAAGCCGTGCGCGGACGAAGTTTGAATCGTCACCGTCGCTGACGCGCTCGTTCCTCCGCCCGATCCCGCGAGTCCCGAAGCTCCCGCGACATACGTAAATTGCGTGCCGCTCGGCGTTCCAATCACCGTGAACGTGCCGTTGTAGCCCGCCACGCCGACGCCCGAGATTGTCGTCGCCTGTCCCGCGGCAAGACCATGCGCCGCGCTCGTCGTAATCGTCACCAGAAACCCATTTTGTGTCGCGCCGGTTGGGCTGGCCACAATCGCGACCGCTGCCGGTTGTGTCGCGCCGTTCGGACTCGCCGCAATCGCCACCGAAATATTTTCGTCCACCACCGTCGGACCAGCGCCCGGACCGCCCTGGCTCACACGATCGAAATACGTATCGTCATATTGCCGCGGCAAATCCGTGCCCGTGCGCCCATCGCTGATCGCCAGATATTCCCGTCCAAATAGAGTCGTCGATTGCGCATACGCATTCGGCGCCAGGCCCGTCGCAACATTGCTCAGCACCCCCGGTGAGGTTTCTTTGTACAGCACACCGTTGGAGTCCAGCAGCATGGCGCGCAGCGTGGCGTTCAGCGTCTCGTACGTTTTCAAATAATTGATGGTGGGATTTCCCCCCAGCGGCCCGAACAGCGCCTGCAATCCCGGCCGCGTCGCCACGCCGCCATTGCTAAAAATCACGTCCTGGCAATCGGGCGACACTCCATGCGGCAAATCCGCCGGCGACATATCCGTCACCAGCCCGCCAAAAATCTCAATCGGCGCATCAAATGATCCCGCTGTAGTCATAAAATTTAAATCGCACGCCCCCTCATGAACGTTTGCCACCCTCCCAATCCCGCCTGATTTCCAGTTTTTGTTCGCCGCAGCAATGCCGCCGTCAGCCAACGCATCGTTCCAATCACGCCGTTTAAATCGGCCAACAAGCAAAACCTGTCATCCCGACCGAAGCGGCCGGTCTTTTCCTGCACTCGCGAAGCGAGTGACCGGCCGCGCAGCCCTCCCGCCGAGGCGGGTTAGCCCGCCCAGACGGGGAATCTCTCTTCGATCCATCCGTTCGCCACCGAGTTTCTTTGACTGAAACCCCGCTCTTATGACCGTCGGCGCACCACCTCAGCCGAAGGCGCACCAGTGCCCGCCAATTCTTCCTTCCCCACCAGCCCATACTGCGCCGCCTTCTCCCGATCCAGAATCGCCCCGCAAGAACGGCACACCGCCACACCATGTTTTATCTTCTCCGCGCACACCGGGCATTCCGCCAGCGGCTTCGGATCATACAGCCACGGTTTTTCTTGTCCCAATTGCCGCGCCGCTCGCCGCTCCAGGTCCGTGATGAACATAGGATTCTTGCTGCGCTCCCATTCCAGATCCGCCGCGGCCACCAACCTCCGGTGAAATTCCCGCAATCGCACGCGAGCATCCGCCAGTTCGGCCTCCGTCGGAGTCGCCGCCGCCGCGACAAACACGCCGTGAAAACTTCCCTCCCCCGAATCGCTGTTAATCTCTCGCGCAATGTCCTCCGCAATTTCCCGCGCCGTAATGCGATATTCCATGGTGCGCCGGTCGCCCAGATCCATAACCCCCAAGCATCCGCGAATCGGCGTGACCGCATACGCTTCTCCCACTTCCGGCGAGCGTACTTCCAGCGATCCAAAATAAGTTCGATGGCGCGGCGGCCACTTTTCCGGCGAAATATTGATCAACCACATCGTTTCGGTCTCCGTCGTCCGTGCCGGAATCATGTAGTCACACCTTTCTCCGCTCACTAAAGAATCAGCATTTCCAGATTGTCTGGGAAATTAAACGTTAAAACGAAGCCGTAACAAAAAAACCGATAAACGCCGCTACTGCATTCTGTACTGCACCACCACGTTCGCGTCCGCCGGGCTCGTTGCGCACCCCGCCGCGGCAGTCTGCACCACCACCTGCAAAGCCGCGCCCGCGGCATAATTCTGCGAAATACTGCCGCTATCGTTCGCCGCAGCCGCTATCGTCACATTCACCGGCGTCGTTCCATCGGTAAGCCGCACCACCGCATTGGTCGTGCAACCAACGGGCGCCGTCTTCGCCTGCACCTGAACTCGCGTGACCGTTACAGCCTTGTCCGTTGTCCACGTGCTGCCGGTCCATGTCGCCGTCAGCGCGCCCGGCAGAAAAATATTTTGCTCCGCCCGTGGACTAGCGCTCAGCGTTTCCGTCCCAACCGCCACGCCTTGACCGAAGTGCTGCGTCTTCGTCCAGTCTTGCTCGATATCCAGTTGGCTTAGCGGATGAAGATTGCCGCCGCTCCAGTTGTCCACCATTGCCACTGTGCCAAAAATTTCCACCGCCGGCGCTCCGCTGGTAAAAGTGGTATCCGTGAAAGTTACTGTCGCCGGATTTGTTCCGCTCCGCGAACACGTCAGATTCCCAGCGCCACTCACTTCCAGCCGGAGCACATCTCCGACCGTGCCCGCCGTAGCCGACGATGCCAGCGTTG